>JAFGFI010000193.1 GCA_016931185.1 Anaerolineae bacterium | reverse complement strand
GACCATGGCCAAACCCTTCAGGTGGACTTATCAAGGCAAAGCCCTGGCCGCTTAAACTATAGGCTTATTTAAGCCTCGGTGTACTAGATAGTTGTCCCCACGCCTGTGGGGGTGAACCTGAAATTCACCGCTGCGCCAATGGCGTCCTTAAGTTGTCCCCACGCCTGTGGGGGTGAACCTACAGCACCATGAAGTGTTCGCGCTCCTGCTGGGTTGTCCCCACGCCCGTGGGGGTGAACCTAGAGCTTGACGCTTACGATCACGGCAGGGCGTGGGGACAACACGCCCGTGGGGGTGAAGACTCGTTCGATCTGCGCGACGCGCCGCTTACATTGTTGTCCCCACGCCCGTGGGGGTGAATCTTGCGGCTGCATCTTCATTGAGCGTCGGTGACCGTTGTCCCCACGCCCGTGGGGGTGAACCTACTGGGCGGCGTATCCGTTTTTCCGCCGGATCGTTGTCCCCACGCCTGTGGGGGTGAACCGCTCGACCCATGCTTCTGCGTTCCAGCCTCAGTCCACTAGAGCGGAGGAAGGCCAGTTACATTTTTGGCTTTCAAGAGGGCCATCCGAACCATCTTGGCGTACTAACCATGTACTGCCTATATTCATCTCCGAAGACCTCTAAACAGATTTGCTCCTCTGCCAAAGCATTACGCAGATGACTGATGCCTACCAACAAGGATAAGCCAAGAAAGAACCAGGATTTAGAAATGAACCCTACTCCGATAAATTGAATTGCTGAAGAAAGATATACAGGGTGCCGGGAAAATCGAAACAGACCGCTAGAGAATACTTTTCCGACCCCAGACTTGGCGATGGTTATCCAAGCAACCGAATAAAATGTAAAACCAATTATGTAGATAATTAGGCCGATGATGGCGGATGATGAGTCAAGACGAATTGGTATGACAATGGCATAAAGAAAATACATCAACATGAGAATCTTTGAAATAATAAACAGCTTATACTCCCATGCACTACGTGAACTGGAAAAGCGGGAGGCCGTAGGGTGGAAAACATGTTTACGGAAAATTAATGTAAGTAGGATAGGACATGCATAGAGAATCACCAGCAGCCAAAGATTGAAAAATCCAAAAGTGTGATCGGCGAAAATATTCATTTTTTACCACCTGTGTCTGGGGATTATTTAAATTAAACTGTAGCATGGACGATAGTATAAATAGGTGCAATAGCTCTATTTCGGTTGCTTCCCGTAAAATACGTCCTTTTAAGATCTTCGTGGGTCATATTCTCAACCTGGTTGTACCCGCGCTGGCTAAGGAATTCACCGGCTTTCCCCTCCTCAATACCGAAGGTCAACCCCTCCCCGGTGAATCTTCTGTACCGCTGCATACGCGTAATTTCTCCGCGCTTATGAGCCGCCGTTAAGGCTGAAGCATACACATAGTCAAAGATAATGGTGCTGCCTGTCGCTGAATTTCTAACCACGAATTCCAGCGTTTCGTTGACGGCCTCCGCTGTCAGATAGTAAGTGACCCCCTCCCAAATAAATAAAGTCTTCTGCTGTGGATCATATCCGAACTTGTAAAGCTTTTCGAGTGTCTCTGCATTGAAATCAATGGGAACGAAACTTACGTGTTGGGGCAGCTCGCCAAAAATTCTACTGAGTTTGCTGCACTTTGCCCGCTGTGTCGCGGGATGATCCATCTCAAATATGTTTACATGCCCGATGAGCAGTTCAAACCGGTATGCTCTGGAATCCAAGCCTGCCCCCAAGATGACTAACTGCGCAATACCACCATCAAGACTGGCTTGTAGATAGTCGTCAATGTAGCGGGTGCGGGCAATGAGGAAGTCCATTGTACCTGGCGCTCTCCGTTCCCCATATCCAGCAAAAAGCTTTACCAGCAGATAGATGATCGGGTTTACCAACTGGCGCGCTAAGGGGTCATAACAAATCCTCTGCTCGGGCCGCTTACTCGATTCGATTGCCCTGATAGTAGCAATCCCTTGGGCGGTGATACTCGACTGTTTTCTTTTCATAGCCGTACTCCATAAAATTGCCGGGCAGTCAGAACTGCTCACGTGGTGACAACATAAACAGCGATGTTCCAGACGGCGGTGCTATCCCGTTGTCAAATAACCTCAAAAGTCTTGACCCCTGCCTAACAATAAGGAATGTTGCGTATCAAGTGAGAAAGGAACGTCAGTGTGGTAATATTCATCTTCCACTGGTAGCATATCTGCGACCTGTTGCCGGTATTCAGCGAGGAATTGGGATTCCATCGCAGTGCATGTCACGCAATCACCTTCGATATATTCTCCTCCCGGTTTCAATACTGTGGTAATTTTCATATATAGCTCAAGCTTCGTAGTATGCACTATATGGTGGATGCTCATTGCCGAGAGGGGGTAATCATATCTACATTTTTCAAATGGCAGGGTTAGATGGGAACCCCTTTTTGTCACAAGATCAATATCACTCTACTGACTGTATAGACGATTTAGTAACTATACAATAACTCTTCACAAATGCAAAAAGCCGCGATATAACAAAGGGCAGGTCAGGCTTAACGGGTATTCGCAGGCGAGCTAACATTGAAGGTGTCTGTATTATGTACTTTGACTCAAGAGTAAATAAGGAAACTTCTTATCGTATCCTCGATGCATATTTCAATGCTGGGGCAATTTTCTCAACACAGCAAATAACTATCTGTTATACATTCACGTAGACGATCGGGGCGTGTTCCTGTAGCCTGGCGGTTGACCGCCAGGCGCTGACCGCAGTGTATCATTACCGGATTATTTTCTTAGCCTTCATCGTGAGTAACTTGCATATTTTCGGTATTGATGATACGCTCACCGAAAACAGGTGCATCGCGCTTCAGAAGGTGCAATGCACCGCCAGGAGGACTCATTATGGATATGCTTCAAGTGAAAAACGGCAGGATCGTAGATGCCCAGGGCAGTCCCGTGTACTTGCGGGGGGCGTGCGTGGGCGGGTGGATGAATATGGAGAATTTCATCAACGGGTATCCGGGCGCGGAACACGCGCTGCGGGCAACGATGGCGGAGACGCTAGGGGGGAGCAAGGCGGAGTTTTTCTTCGACCGCTTGCTGGATTATTTCCTGGCAGAGGACGATATTGCGTTTATGAAGGCGAGTGGCGCGACAGTGGTGCGGCTTTCGTTTAACTATCGCCATTTTGAACGGGATGACGATCCCTTTGTCTACATAGAAAAAGGATTCCGCCGCATGGAGCAGGCTGTGGGCTGGTGTCAGAAACACGGTCTGTATGCTATCCTCGATCATCACGCGGTGCAGGGTTGGCAGAACACGGATTGGCATTGCGACAACGGCATGCGCCACGCGCTTTTCTGGGATACTCCCCACTACCAAGATCGCTTTATCGCGTTATGGGAAGCCCTGGCCGATCGTTTTAAGGGCAATCCTGCTGTTGCCGGCTACAATATTATGAATGAGCCTCAAACCAGCACACCCCGTGGGCGGCTGACCGGCGACAATGAACCCCGCTGGGACAAGATCAACGCTCTGTACGCGCGCGCGGTGCAGGCCATCCGCGTCATTGACCCGGATCACATCATTATCCTGGAAGGCGATAACTTCTCCAGCCGCTTCGCGCAACTTGACGCGCCCTTTGCCGGTAATCTCCTCTACAGCAGCCATAACTACACGAGGGCAGGTTTTGGTCCCGGTGCGTATCCCCGCCAGGACGATTGGAATCGCGAATGGCAGGAGGCTAACTTCCTGGCCCACGAGGGCGCGCGGTTTATGCAGCAGTACAATGTCCCCTTGTGGGTTGGGGAGTTCGGCAGTCCTTACAACGGCCCCGCCGGGGAAGTCCCCGATCGGATGCGCGCGCTCGATGATCAGATTGATGTGTTTGAGCAATATGGCGTTCACTGGACCACCTGGACATACAAGGATGTGGGCGTGATGGGTTGGGTACACCTTGACCCGGAATCCGACTACATCCAACGGGTCAAGGGGAGCCTGGAAACCAAACGCCTGCTCAACAGCGATTTCTGGATGAGCTGGTTGCCCAATACGCCGGCGAAGACATGGGTTCATAACCTGGTCCACGAAATCGTAGAGACCGTCGGCGATCCGGACATTACCGTGAGCGCGATTGAGCGCTACGTTACGCAAGCCACCATGGCGACCTACATCGGCGCGCTGTTGCAACTCCCCTATGCCAAACTGTTCAAGGGGATGTCCGAGGCGCAGTTGGATCAGGTGTTGCAGTCCTTCGCGTTCAAGAACTGCACACCGCATCCCGAGTTACACGCGGTGATGCGGAAACATTTAGGGTGATGTAGGGGGGGCGTAACTTGAGTGACAGGGTGATAGGGTGACAAGGTGACAAGGGGGTGGGGCGGTACGGAGAAAATGCGAACTCCCCTCCCCTCTTTTCCTTAGTTCCTGACTCACAACTCACGACTCGCCGCATCACGTTTCACGATCCGCCGCACCAGGAAGGTCAGCCACGGGGATGGGATTTTCTTGTCCGCGAACGACCAACCTTTCCAGGCCATGTACATTGAAGTGGCGGTATAGCGATTTGTGGCATCGGCCTGGGCCACGAGTTCTGCCAGCATCTCCCTGAAACGCGGGTCATCATGGACGAAAGGGAAGCGGCTGAGAACATCCGCCACGTGTAAGAGATCATACCACACGTAAGGGTACTTGAGCTTGCGGAAGTCTGTGCCGATGCCGAAGAGATACAGCTTGCGCTCCTTCTGATGCGCCCAGTGCCAGAGCAGTATCTCGGCCCCGGCGCGTGCCGCCGGACTTTCAGACATACCCGGCGCTAACGACAAGGCCTTCAGTGCGTAAACGTTGGCGATGGGACACGGGTCATCTTTGCGCCCCGGCCCACGGAATTTGCCAAGTTGCGGATCTACTGTGCAGCGCCAGCCGTTCTCATCCACCAAGCTCGCCAGATGTGCTACCGCCTGCTGCACGCGGGCATCTTCACCCAGACCAAAGGCCAGTAGAGCATAAAGCAAGGTTGGGCTATCGCACACCATCCACGTCCAGTGATCTTCATTGTCGCCGCCAAAGGATTTGGGGATATTGATCAGGCTCTGGAATGCGCCCTCCTGTGCCTGGTGTGCCATCACCGTTTCAATAAGCGCGTCCATCCCTGGATCACTGGCCCGCAGGCCAAAATCGGCCAGGGTACTCAGCATGTAGATAGGATACCCCGCGTCATTGTGCCGTTTGAAGGGAGCCTGTCCCCACAGCGCTGCTCCAGCCATCATCGCTTGCACCTGGGGATGAATCAGCATTGCAGCGCGGGCTGCCTGCACTTCAAGGTCAGTCTCGGGGCGATCCAGCAGATCTACTAGCGTGCGGTAGTGTGTCCACGGTTCATCGGATGCTAACAGCCAGGTTATCACATTATTGATCATGTTTCGGACTCCTCCAACAACAGTTGTCAGTTAAGTGTGCGAAAAGCTGATGTTTCCAAATCCACTATTTCCGTAATCAAAGCCGAGGCCGGCGCAAGCGTATCTTTCCTCCCTAGAAGGAAATCCACGATCACATCCGTCAGCGTTACCAACGCCTGGCCGGATTGTTCAAACAAAGCCGCGGCTTCAGCCCATGCTGGTATCGCGTAATCCGATGCCAGCATGGGCAGCAGATTGGCGAAGCCATCGTGTCCGGCAGTGTGATGATCAGGAGCCTCGTAGCCGGTCAGTCGATTAGGCAGAATGGGGGGCATACCCGTGAATTCAACCAAATGGTGTAGGGAAATGTCCAGGTGTTCTGGGGTAAGTTCATCCGGCCATTGAGTCAGCTCGCGGGCAAGTTTGCGCATCCCCTTGAGGCCCAACATATTGACAGGCGAGTTCAACATCGCGGTTGCATGTTTGTGTAGCCCCCCGCGGGCGATCGTCTCAACATCGGCAACCTGACCATCAAACGTGAATGTGTAGAAGGTATTCTTTTTCCCCATACCGGGAACGGTCACATCTTACACTTTCCTGACCGGTTGCCGCAGCACGGTTTTGAGCTTTTCCGGCGCGACTTTACGCGGGTCACTCAGATAGATTTCATGATGCTTGCCGGCCATCATATAACCGTTTTGCGGAATGAACTCATGATGCAGTTTGTGCAATGTTGGGGCTTCGGCATCATAAGAACCAATATGAAGGATCTGGACGGACAAGCCTTCGTGGTAACGTTCCATCCGGATCTTAGAGAGCGCGGCCAGGTCCTTCTTCTGTACCGCAACCAATGCCTGTGCAAACATTTCCGGTGTGACCCAATCGGGCTGCATAATCATCATCGTCCAATCCCACGCGCTTTTATCACGGCTGATTGTGAACGATGCCATATCCCCAGACCACCACAGTCCCTCCAGTGGAGGAACTACATAATCCGAGTCTGGTAGCTTTTTACCGGTAAACTTGATCTTATACGCCACGGCGTATAAAGCTGCAACAGCATCCGTGTAAGCTTGCGCCATATTCGGGTCACCGTGGCCGTCCACCATCAAAAACTGCATCTCCGGCACATCAACTATGGAAAATGCCTTCGATGATGGACTATATAAATGGCTCCATTCCTTTTTAAAGTCAACTTTGCTCATCTTGCGCCTCTACTTGTTTGATAAATTCTGCGATCCAATCCCGTTCTGCCTGAATCATCACGACGCTGTAGTCAAACAGCGCATCTACATAATAGGGAAGCGGTTGCTGCTGCGCTTCCTGACGCGCGCGGATATGAGCTAGACGCGCCTCTAATGTCTCCCGGTAATGCTGCAGCGCGGTCACCGCCTCTGACTTGGAGACAACGGGCAGGCTTCCAATACTTAGCAGCAGGGGCGCGTGCCCCGAACTGGCCGTACCCAACGAATCAAGTATACCCTGGCGGAATGCATCCCACCCGACCCCCGTCATCCGATAAACTTTACGCGCCGGCCCGCGCGCCGCCTCCTCCAGCCGGCTCTCGATCAAGCCGGCCTGTTCCAACTTTTTGAGCAGATAGTAAATAGATGAAAACCCTACCTCCGTCCACTCGCGCATCCCGCGT
>JAFGFI010000192.1 GCA_016931185.1 Anaerolineae bacterium | reverse complement strand
GGACACAGGCGTTGTCGCTCTGTGTTCTGGTGGTGCGCCTATGCTCGAGTTGTTCTGTATTTCTGATTTACAACCCATAGATAGAGTCTTATATATGTTTCATAGAAATTGATGCTACAATAATGACACAACTATGCTACCAGGAGGATTTTTGATGGAAACTGTAACCCAAAAAATTAAAGTCAAAATCGGTTTTGTCCCCTCATATCGTTTTCATTACTCGGAGTGGTGTCACAAGATGCGCGCTGATAGCCTGGCGACCTTCACCAGGGTTCAGGGTATAGAAGTCGTGGTTCCTCAACCTGCACCTGATGGAGAAGGTCTGAGTGCGGAGCAAGGACTCACCCCGACCGGGGCTGTCCACACGTTAGATGAGGCAGAGGCAATGGCAGAATACTTTCGTCGTCAACATGTTGATGGGCTGATCCTTTGTCCGTTGGATTTTGGGGATGAGCGTTCTGCAGCCAAAATCGCCGAAATACTCCAGGTTCCTGTGTTGCTCTATGCAACCAAGGAACCTCCGGCCAACGACGATGAGGGCCTGACACGTGTCTCGGATTCCTATTGCGGTAATCTTTCTATGGCGTCGGGCCTTTACCGCCGCAAGATTCCTTTCCACTACGCCGGCCTCTTTTTTCCTGATGAACCAGAATTCCAGACCGAAGTACAGGATTTTGTGCGCGCGGTCGCGGTGGTTAAGGGACTGAAGGGCGCGCGTATCGGTCAGGTGGGGGTACGCCCTACTACATTTGAGACGGTAGGTTTTAATGAAGCCGCGATGATTCAGAAATTTGGTCAGAATGTCATTCCCATAAACCTGGGGGATATTGCCGATGCGGCAAATGCATTGGCCGACGAGGATCCGAAAGTGCAGGCTATTCTGGCCGACATCCACGATAGTTACGCGGCCATCACTGTAAGCGACAGTTATTTATACACTGCGGCTAAACTTGAGGCTGCTCTGATCGATTTTTGGACGCGCAATAAACTTTCTGGAATGGCAATGTCGTGCTGGCCCTCTATTCAGGGGATGATCGGGATCTCGGTTTGCAATGTCTATGGGCGGCTTTCCGGGCAAGGAATGTTGACTGCTTGTGAGACCGATATCCTGGGCGCTTTGGCGATGATTGTCAACTACCAGGCAGCGCTAGGCCAGACAGTGCCACACTTCATAGACTGGACAATCCAACACCGTGAAGATGCCAATCAACTTTTGGCATGGCACTGTGGTAACGCGCCCGCGTGCCTGGCAAAAGACCCCGCTCAAGTCGCGCTGCGCTCCCGCAGAGATATGACTGGCGCGTGTGAGATCTCAGAACAAGATCCACAAGCTGGGTTAGCGCAGTTCCAACTCAAACCGGGCAAAGTCACCTTCTGCCGCTTGGCGGAATATGACGGTAACTGGAAGATGCTTATCACAACCGGTGATATTGTGCCCTCGGACGAGACGCTGGCCGGTACCTGGTCGTGGGTCAAAGTGCGCGATCACGCGGCTTTATATCGTACCCTGGTCGAGGAAGGCTTCGTTCACCATGCCAGTATGATCCACGGCGATCAAAAAAAGGCCCTGGTACTGGCGTGCAAGTTCTTGGGTATCACCCCGGTAATGGTAGAATAATACGTGAAACGTGCTGCGTGACACTGACAAAAATTACATCACACAGCACGTTTCATTTTATCCACTGGTTAATGATTATATAATTTACGGAACTTCAGTATGGGAAATCATCCTCAAATCATCGGTATTGGACTTACAACGTTAGATGTACTGTTGCGTCTCAAGGAGATGCCGACCTGGGACACGGGCGCGCGGCTCTCGGACTTCCGCTTGGATGGCGGTGGCCCGGTGGCGACAGCAATGGCAGCGGCGGCCCGTCTGGGGGCGCGTGTGGGCTTCATCGGTACTGCCGGCAATGATGAGGCAGCGCGTATTAAAATCCGTTTATTAGAACAAGAGGGCATTGACCTGAGTCACATGGTCATAAACGACGCCCCGGACGATCAAGTAGTGGTTGTCTATGTTCACGAAGAGACAGGGGAACGGCTTTTTTCTGGTGTGCAACGTGTGCAACGCGGGGACCGGTTTCTAATACATGCGGAAGAATTAGATAAGAATTACATCACAGCAGCGGACTACTTACACCTGGATGGCTTCCATTTTGAAGCGGCCCTGCAGGCGGCACAGTGGATGCAGACACTTAGGAAGACCGTTGTACTTGACATTAGCAAAACCTCCGGCAAGGTAGGCGAACACTTGCACTTATTGCTACCACACGTAGATGTACTCATCAGCGGCTCTGGCGTGGCGCGGGCGCTCACCGGCAAGGAGGATATCTTTGCAGCAGGAGCGGATATTCTCACAATGGGACCCGACATCTTTGTGCAGACGGATGGAGCTAATGGCTGTTATACCGTTACGGCGGGTGTGCAATTCCACACCCCGGCTTTTGCCACAGAAGTGATTGATACTACCGGCGCAGGGGATGTATTTCATGGAGCCTTTATCGTGGGGTTGTTACACGGTTGGCCGTTGCGCGATATTGTGCATTTCTCTACCGCTGTTTCCGCGCTCAAGTGTACGCAACTTGGCGGCCGCGCGGGGATACCCACAATGGAGGAAACACTGGCATTTCTAAAAAAGCAAAATATGGGGGGACATTACACACTCACGGATACACAATGAAGTGTGAAACGTGAAACGTGATAAATCAAGTCACGTTTCACGTTTCATGTGGCCGGTCTCCAGACCGCGCCACTCACGCCTGCACCTGGGCCAGGGATTCCCATTTTACCATCAGGGCATCCAATTGTGTTTGGGTTGCCTTGTACTCACGGTCGAGGGCGCGCACTTCCTTCCAGTTTTGCGCAGTACTTGCGAACGTGAGCGCTTGGCCTAGTTCCAGTAACGCGGATTCCATTTCGTTAATGCGCGCCTCAATATGCAGTAATACTTCCTCCGGGTCACCCCGATCGGCAGACCTGGACCGCCTTTGAGAAATGACAACACGCTCGTGAGCCTGCGCCGGTATAGGCTGCGCCCCTGCTGCTTCGCGAGCGGCAAGATAGGAAGTGTAATTCCCCTTGTGGACGTGCAAGCGTCCATCGCGCAGTTCCCATATCTGGGTTGCCAAACGGTCAATCAAGTAACGGTCGTGCGAAACCAGCAAGATTGTGCCATCAAAATTGAGAAGCGCATCTTCCAGTGCCTCTTGCGCCGGAATATCCAGGTGATTGGTCGGCTCATCTAGCAATAAAAAGTTGGCTTTTTGCAGTGTCATAACGGCCAGCGCAAATCGCCCTCGTTCCCCACCACTCAAAGCGCGCATAGGTTTAAACACGTCATCCCCCCGGAACTGGTAACGTGCCAGGTAATCACGCGCCTGGCTTAACGGCATGGGCTGGTAAGTCCACAGCTCATCTAGCAGCGTGTGATCAGGGTCGCGGATTTCGTGTCCCTGTGCGAAATACCGGATATCCAGGTTTGCACCTAGCCGCAGACTTCCTGACAAGGGCGCGAGCTGTTCCATCAACGTGCGTAGGAAAGTTGTCTTTCCCGTCCCATTCGGACCGATGAGAGCCGCGCACTCCTTGCGAAGTAATTCGATGTCTTCAACCCGGAATAGGGGCGTACCTGGATAGCCGATCACCAAATGCTTGGCTCGCACAATCATATTGCCGCCCCGTTGCCCCCGCTCCAAACGCATCCTAAACCGGGATCCGCCGGGATTGGGGGGGGGCAAGGCCTTAATCCGGCTTTCCACTTCGGCCAGCGACCATTTCTCTTTGGAGATCACAACTTGCTCTGTGACCAAAAGCCATTTCTGATTGAGCATATCGGTCCCGCCCATCTCGACGGCTTTTACCTGACGGATCAAACGCCGTAGCAATCCTTGCGCGCGGGCGGTCGTGCTTTCGCGGATGATATTGCGCTTGATAAAGTCCAGGTCTTTCAAAAAGCGTGCCTGCACAGTATCAAATTCTTTCTCGCGCCAGGCCCAGCGATCCTCTCGCTGCAGCAAGTACGCGCTATAGTTGCCCCGGTACATCTCAAGTCCGTTACGGCTCATTTCCCAGATTACGTCTACAACCCGGTCAAGAAAATAGCGGTCGTGACTGACAATCAAAATAGCTCCATCCCAGGTACGCAACATCTCTTCCAGCCACTCAACCGCGATCACGTCCAGGTGATTGGTCGGCTCGTCAAGTATCAACAAGTCAGGTTTTTCCAGGAGTAGCCGGGCCAGGAGGGCGCGTGTTTTCTGACCCCCACTGCAATGCGCGAGGGGCATGTGTTGTTGATCTCCCTCAAACCCTAACCCGGTTAATACCTGCTGGATTCGCAACTCATAGTCGTAGCCGCCTGCCAGCTCGAACGACTCTTGAGCTTCTCCGTAGCGCCAGAAGAGCGCATCAGAGACGTCGCCCTCTGCCATCTGTGCTTCCATCTGCTGCAAGGCAATTTCCTGCTCGCGTAGTATACTAAAGACGGTCAGCATTTCCTCATAAACACTGTGTTGCGGCGCGACAAAAGCATGCACGGCCTCTTGTTGCAAATAGCCGATGCGGGTACCTTTAGCTATGAAGACATTGCCCGCCGAGGCTTCGCTGGCCTTAACCAGGATACGCAGCAAGGTCGTCTTGCCAATGCCATTTGGCCCCACCAGGCCGATCTTCGCGCCATTGGGTATTTCTCCGGCCAGACCGGCAAAAATATCTACATCCCCAAAAGATTGTCCAAGATTATAAAACGTTAAAACTGCCATTTCTTCACTCCTCATAACCACAATGAAACAAAAAAAAGCCGTGGGTGCATGTGTATGCGCCCACGGCCTGGAAAAACAAAAAGCGTGGGCTTATGCGCCCACGCTTTGCAACTTTCTAATCTAGAAACAGGCGCACTACGACAAGGAAACCTCCCCGTCCCCAGCGGGTATGGTGCAGATCCTGAGTTCCATCTCATAGTGCATAAAATTCATCGGATTTATCTCCACTTGTTATCTCAACAACATGCTCATTTTACACCGATCACAAAAACTGTCAACTCCCTTTAAAGGTATCGCATTTGTAACCGTTTAGTTTTGTGAGTGATTATCGTTTCCTGTCACCTGCCCCAGACAGAAACGAGGGTTGGAGTGTGTTTTTTCATTGGCGGCTACGCCCGCCGACGAAAAAACACATCTCTTCTACGGCTTTAGCCGCTTTGCTGCCGTCAATGGCACCGTTTGCTCACAAAGCTAAACGCATACAAATGACGGCCTGCGGCAGACGAACCCCCAGCATATCCAATAACCATTTAAGAGAGGCTTCTGGTGCAAACCATAGGTAAGCAGCAAATCCCAAACTTATGAGAATAAGTATGACCAGCCCGATCAATAATGTGGAAATCCCCCTGGGCAGAGCTGGAGAGGAAAGTGGGTCTGCCTGGGCCACCGCCAAAGCTACAGACATACCCTCATCAGGCAGAACCTCCGGCAGGGCAATCTCCTCTTCTAATAACAATTCGGGTTCAGGAAAATCCGCGGGGGAAGGCGCGGCCGTCACAGGTTCCCCCTCAATCACGAAGCGCAATGTCACCGTGTCGGCGAGTTGAATTAAATCTCCCGGCGTCAGCAACGTGGGCCGCGTAATCCGCACATTGTTCAGCCAGGTTCCATTCGTACTTCCTATATCCTCAATTTGATCCCGGCCCATAGAACGGTAAATTCGCGTGTGGTGGCGCGAGATACGCGGGTCATCTATGGCGATGTTATTGTCACGAGAGCGGCCCACAGTACAAGGAAATTGCACAACATAAGTTTTCCCCGGTTCCGGGCCAGCTTCGACGATTAAAAGTTTTTGTTTTTTCTCTTCCATAACGTTTTGACTTGATTGAGTACTCCTCCCTGTTAGTATACACGATCTTGCCAAACTGTCACAGGCGTTTATACTCCGAAAGGAGAAGGATAAACTATGAATTACGCAACATGTTTCTTATTTTACTACTACGGGGTGATTAAACATGACATATATTATCGTTGACGCACATTTGGATATGGCCTACAATGCGCTGTTGTTAGGACGTGATTTGACATTGCCACTGGCGGACATCCGTATGCGGGAACGCCATCACGCGCCTGGGGAATCCCATGTTGAGACGTGCCTGGTGAGCATCCCCGCATTGTTGGAGGGACGCATCGCTGTTGTAGGCGCCAGTATCTACGCGCCTCCGGCACATAAGGGACGTTCCTCTACAATGCCCGCGTATCGCACCGCCGACGAAGCACACGCGCTCGGCGCGGCACAGCTTGATTATTACCGGCGTCTCGTAGATGAGGATGGCCGGGTGCAATTGCTGCTTACGGAGAAGGAATTGGATGTAGTGTTAAAGACCTGGGAAACAGAGCAGCCCCAAGTGGGATTGTTCCTGGTGATGGAAGGGGCGGACCCTATCCGTAATCCCCCTGATCTCCCCTGGTGGATCGAAAGAGGATTACGTGGAATCACATTGGCATGGTCATCGGGCAGCCGTTACGCAGGGGGATGTAATGCGCCCGGTTCATTGACAGATGAGGGTCGCGAGTTATTAGACGTGATGGCCGATTATCATCTTCTGTTGGATATCAGTCACCTGTGGGAAGATGCAGTTTATGAAGTCCTGGAAAGGTATCCCGGTCCTGTTGTGGCAACGCATGCAAACGCGCGCGCCTTTGTAGATACACCCCGACAACTCTCCAATGACAGCATCCGCCGTATTGCAGACCACGAAGGTGTGATCGGGGTTTTGCCCTTTAATTCAATGCTCGATCCACTTTGGCGGCGTGGAGAGCCTCGTTTGCCGCTCTCGCGTGTGGTTGAAGTGATTGACCATATATGCCAGATCACGGGTGTTGCCACAGCAGTAGGACTAGGATCGGATTTCGACGGTGGGCTTGGTCAAGAATCCGTCCCGGCAGGGTTGGAATCTATCGCGGATTTAGGCAAAATTGGCGCGTTGCTGGCAGAACGGGGCTATAGCGATGATACAATTAAAGCTATCTTGTCCGACAACTGGTTGCGCGTCTTTAGAAGCGTGCTGCGAGCATAACCCGGACTTCCTATACGTTTCACACATCACTCACCTTCCCGGAAGCTATTAGCGGCCTAGTCAACCCGAAAATTTGCAGCATGACTACGTGTTTGGACTACATGATATGTTGGTAGC
>JAFGFI010000191.1 GCA_016931185.1 Anaerolineae bacterium | reverse complement strand
CGGGACAATCCGGAGCCATCGGCTCGGCTATTACACTGATCGGATCCGCGCTTTCCGGCACCTTTATGCCCCGCGCCGGATTGCCGCTCTGGGTACAGCGCGTCAGCCTGTGTACCCCCCAGGCCTGGGGCATCGAGATTTTCTCCGCGCTCCAATTAGGGCAAAGTCTCGTCGAAATTCTGCCGCTTTTGGGCGGTACTCTGTTGCTCACAGCCATCTATTACAGCATAGCGTTGCTGGGATTCCGCCGCCAGTTCAAGTGAGGTGGATATGCGTAAATTATGGGCTATGATTCGTAATGAATTCTTACGGGAGTTCTCCTCCCCGATGACATTAGTGTTCTTTTTAATCTTGCCGTTGCTCTTCACGGCTGCGGTTGGGGCCGGCCTCGGCGGTATGATGGGGGGGGATGAAGATACCCAACCTGAAGAATACCGCCCGCTGCTTTACGTGGTCCAGAATGACACCTCCGGTTCCCTGGGCGAGGTATTCCTGGCGGCCCTTGATGAGGTGAATTTGACCCTCAAGCATGTGGACCGGTTGCCTGAAGGTGAATTTGGGCTGGAGATCCCGGCTGACTTTTCGGAACAGGTGTTAGCCGGGGATGAAGTGACCGTTACGCTGCACATTCTGCCCAATGATAACAGCAGTCAGGCCGTCGAGCAGTATGTGTTGGCCGCGTGCGGGCGCGTGGGCGGCGCAATCCTGGTCGCTCGTAGTGGCGTGGAGCAAGCACAGACGCGCGACGTGGTCACAACACCGGCGGAGGAGACAACGTTTTTCCAGGGTGTATTGGAGGAAACGTTGGATGCAGCTAAAGATCCGCCGGTAGTCGTCGAGGTTCACTGGCCTGCCGGTACATTGCTTGAGGATAACTCGCGGGCGATGGCGGACAATAGCCAACAGGCCTCGGCAGGGCAACTCGTGACCTGGGTGCAGATTACGTTATTAGGCGCGGCAGAGGTGTTGGTAGATGAGCGGCTGCGCGGAACTTTGCGGCGGCTGCTTATAAGCCCCACTGCGCGGGCGATGATCCTCGGCGGCAAGCTGGTGGCGCGGTTGGCGCTGGGATTGCTCCAGATGACCATTTTGTTGGTTGGCGGAACCTTGCTCTTTGGAGTGAATTGGGGCAAAGATCCCCTGGCGGTAGCCCTGGTTTCCTTTACGTTTGCATTGGCTTCGGTAAGCCTGGGGATGCTGCTGGCGACGCTCGTAAGAAGCCGGGGGCAGGCCGGCAGTGCGGTTGTGGGGCTGTCTATGGGCCTGTCGGCCTTGGGGGGCGCGTGGTATCCCCTGGAGATCACGCCCCAACTTTACCGTCAGATCGTGCAAATCCTCCCATCTACGTGGGCCATGCGCGCCTATACTGATATCCTCGCCCGTGGCGCGACCTGGCGCGAGGTCATACCGGCAGCGGGTGTGTTGTTAGGCTTTGCTACGCTCTTCATCGTAATCGGTATGCTTCGATTCAGAAGATATGAGTAAATGACTTAACAATGTAGGACAGACTTTCTAGTCTGTCTCTTTTGACAGACTGGAAAGTCTGTCCTACATTGACTACATTGACAGACTGGAAAGTCTGTCCTACATACTTACAAAATGGAGAAGAAATGGATACTTTAACCTACGTATACACCCACCGGCAGCGGTTTTTGGATGAACTGAGCGATTTTTTGCGTATTCCCAGTATCAGCACGCAAGCGGCGCACAAGCAAGATGTGCGGGCAGCAGCAGACTGGCTGCGGACGCACTTATCGGCGGCAGGTTTTCCCTACGTTGAGGTGATGGAGACGCCTGGACACCCTATCGTCTACGCCCGTTGGATGGCGGCGGGGCCGGATAAGCCTACGGTGCTGATTTACGGGCATTACGATGTCCAACCGCCCGATCCGCTGGATGAATGGCGCACGCCGCCCTTTACGCCGACATTGGTGGGGGATGATCTCTTCGCCCGTGGTGCGTCGGATGATAAGGGGCAGGCTTTCATCCACGTGAAGGCCGCCGAGGCATTTAAGATGACGCGCGGCGCGCTGCCGGTGAATGTGAAGTGCATTTTTGAGGGGGAAGAAGAAATCGGTAGCCCCAACCTTAACCCTTTTATCGAAGCGCATCAAGACTTATTGGCGGCGGATATCGGCCTGATCTCGGACACGCACATTTTGGGCAAAGACCTGCCCGCCATTATTTACGCATTGCGCGGTCTTGCCTATATCGAAGTGACCGTCATTGGCCCCGACCATGACGTACACTCCGGGCTTTACGGTGGAGCAGTGAATAATCCCCTCAACGTACTCTGCCGGATGATCGCGCAGTTGCAGGATGCGCAGGGCCATGTTACGATTCCCGGTTTCTATGACAGTGTGCGTGACCTGTCGCCCGCCGAACGCGCGGAATTGGCGAAGGTGCCCTTTGACCGCGCCGCGTGGTTGAAGGAAGCCGGCGTCAGGTCCGATTGGGGAGAGCCGGCATACACTATCCTGGAGCGTACCACGGCCAGGCCGGCGTTGGACGTGAACGGCATCTGGGGCGGCTATATCGAACCGGGCGCTAAGACGGTGTTACCGGGACGCGCATCCGCGAAGATTTCCATGCGCTTGGTGCCTGACCAAGAACCGCAGGCGATCACGCGCCTGGTGGAGGCATACCTGCAGAAGATCGCCCCCCCAACGGTGCAAGTAGAAGTCAAGGATTTGCACGGGGGCGAGGGGGCCATCGTGCGCCGCGACAGTCCCGCGATGCAGGCCGCGTTCCGGGCCTATGCCGCCACCTTCGGCCGCGATCCCATCTTCATCCGCGAGGGTGGCTCTATCCCCGTTGTTGCCACTTTCCAGAAGGTACTTGGCATTGAAACGATCCTGATGGGTTTTGGCCTGCCCGACGACCAGCTTCATGCCCCCAACGAGAAATTTCACATCCCCAATTTCTACAAAGGGATAGAGACCGTGATCCGGTTTATGAGTGGACTGTAATAGATATGGACAATCTTACGTTGATTTTTCGCGTTTTAGGTGCAGCCCTTTTGGGGGCCATTGTCGGCTTTGAGCGGGAATGGGAGCATAAACCTGCCGGACTGCGTACTATTATGGTGATCACTATTGGCGCGGCACTGGTGATGCTGTTGGCCCAACGCGCCCCGAATTATCTTGATGTGGATGTGGATATGGTTACCCTGGACCCCACCCGTATTCTGGCGGCTCTTATTCAAGGCGTTGGCTTCTTGGGCGCTGGTATGATCATCACCGGACGGCGCACGGTCCAAGGTCTGACCACAGCCGCCGCTATCTGGGCGATGGCGATGGTTGGAGCCGCGGCAGGTATTGGAGATTGGGCGTTGGCGGTCACGGGAACCCTGGTTTGCTTCTTTGTGCTGCGTGTGTTGGGGCCACTGAGCTTCAACCCGCCACAAGAAAAAGATAAGAAGCTAAAGAAAGATAACAAAAACGGCAACTCATCGCGGGCAGGGGCTGGCCCGGACACTCCTCAATAAGATATCTGTATCTGCTCTGTCGTGTGTATTGGTCAGGTTGTCGGCAATGTAGTAGTAGTAGTAGTAGAGGAGACAGACTTTCCAGTCTGTCTCCTCCTGCAGGGCTATCGCATCTAAATTCTGGTGTGTGGATTTTGATATTCTTTGCACATAATGCGTACAAAATGGTATTATTTGTTTGCTTGGTTGATGTTAAATGAGCCTAAACTCTCTTGTTCTGATGCCTAAGTGTCGTAATTTAGAACTGCGAGAAGCGGTAAAAAATCATTCAAAGCGACTTTTTGTATAGTTAATATGCGAATTCGATAGACTAAAGAATTTTGGATTTTAGATGCGATAGCCCTGCTGTCCCCTGACAGACTGGAAAGTCTGTCCTACATTTGTGATATAATCTATTAAATATTTGACTGTATCATAACTGGATTCATAAATGCCAACGTACACCTTAGAGCAGGCATTAACACATTTCCTGGCTCCGCAGTGTTTATATGGTTGTTTGATTCTGGCCGCTCCGCGCGTTGCCACGTTAGCCACCGCTGTGGAGTGTCTATCTGCAATCCATGACTGGCCCCGGCTCTCCGTTGGACGTGAGCTGAGCGCGGTATTACTGCATGAACCCCCGCGTGCCCGTGCGCGTGTCACTGCCCGTTGGCTGAGGGCGCGGGCGGGCGAATTAGGACCTGTCCCCGTGATCTGCGTAGACTTAGATTTGCTCTTTGCTCCCGCGCTGGATTTGGATCCATTGTCCCTCTGTTGCCAGATTGGCCGCACCTCTCCCCTGGTGCTGGTTTGGCCCGGCTCTTATCAAGCCGGCACTCTGACCTACGCCGTTCCCCGTCATGCCCACTATCGTATCTGGCAGCACCCAGAGGCCATTGTCGTAAATTTAGAGGGAGAGACGTGAAATGTGGTGCGTGGTGCGTGAAACGTGAAATGTCATTTGTCATCCGTCATTCACTAATCTCTAATTTCTAATTCTACAAGGAGTCCCTATGCTATACCGTGATCTTATCCAATTCGATCCCATTGAGTCCATCATCCAACTGCGTAACGCTGATGAATTGGCGGCGGCAAAGCAGCTTGTCCAGACCTATGTGATTTCTGACCGGATGGCGGACCAGTTGGTGAATATTGTCATTCCGCAGTTGCAGTTTCTCACGCCGCGTGACAATCGCGGTGTGCTGATTGTAGGGAACTACGGCACCGGCAAGTCCCACTTGATGTCGGTGATCTCGGCAGTGGCGGAGTATCCCGACTGTGTGCCCTTGTTGAATCATCCCGACGTGCATGCCGCCGCTGAGCAGATCTCGGGGCAGTTCAAAGTGCTGCGCACCGAAGTGGGGGGCGTGACCGGCAGCTTGCGTGATATGCTCCTGCGCGACTTGGAGGATGCCCTGACCGAGTGGGGCACGCCCTATACCTTTCCCCCGGCAGATCAGGTGACCAATAACAAAACGCCCCTCATTGAGGCGTTGGCGGTATTCCAGGAACGCTATCCCGGCTATGGCATTTTGCTGGTGGTGGATGAGTTGCTGGATTACTTGCGCACCCGCGAGGAGCGCGCCCTGATCCTGGATCTGGGTTTCTTGCGTGAATTGGGCGAGGTCGCGGCAGCGACACCTTTCCGCTTCCTGGGGGGCGTGCAGGAGACGCTCTTCGACAACCCGCGCTTCACGTTCGTGGCGGCGCAGTTGCGCCGGGTGCGCGACCGCTTCGAGCAGGTGCGCATTGCGCGGGAGGATATCGCCTACGTTGTGGCGCACCGGCTGCTGCGCAAAGATGATCGCCAATTGGCCTGGATTACCGAGCATTTGCGCACCTTCGCGCCCCTCTACGACCGCCTGGCTGAGCGGCTGGAGGAATTCGTGCAGCTTTTCCCCATCCATCCCGTCTACATTGAGACCTTCGAGCGGGTTTACGTGGCCGAAAAGCGCGAGGTCTTGAAGACGTTCAGCCAGGCCATCCGCGCGTTGCTGGATCAGGAAGTGCCCGCCGACCGTCCTGGCTTGATCGCCTACGATCACTACTGGAATATGCTGCGTGACAATCCCAGTATGCGCAGCTTGCCGGAGGTGAGTGAGGTCATTGACAAGAGCATGGTGTTGGAAGGACGCGTGCGCCATGCCTACACCCGCCCGCATCTCCAAGCTATGGCCGAGCGCATTATCCACGCTTTAAGTGTGCAGCGTCTGACCACCAGCGACATTCGCGCGCGCCTGGGGGTGACGCCGGAAGAACTGCGCGACGGATTGTGCCTTTACACCCCTATGCCCACACCGGTGGCCTCTGCCGATTTCCTGTTAGACCAGGTACAGGTGGCCCTGCGCGAGATTATGCGCACGGTGAGTGGACAATATATCACGTTTAACTCTGAAAACGGACAATATTACTTGGATGTGGAGAAGGATGTGGACTTCGCGGCCAAGATTGAAGAGCGTGGCGATTTTATGGACGACGCTGACTTGAGCCGCTATTTCTTCGATGCGTTGCAGCAGCTCCTCCACTTGAGCGAGACCACCTACGTGACGAATTTTCGCATCTGGCTGTACGAGTTACCCTGGGTAGAAAAGCGTGTAACCCGCTCCGGCTATCTTTTCTTTGGCCCGCCCGATGAGCGCAGCACCGCGCAACCACCGCGGGATTTCTATCTCTATATCCTGCCGCCTTACATTAACCGCGATTGGTTCAATCCTGAACTTTCTGACGAAGTCATCCTGGGCTTTACCGGGCTTGATCAGACGTTCAAGGCGATATTGCGTACTTATGCCGGGGCACGAGCACTGGCTCATGAGTCCTCCCAATATCGCCAGCAATATGCCGAAGCCGCCGACGCGCACCTGCGCACCCTATTAACATGGTTGCGTGAGCAGTTGGTGGATCATTTACAAGTGATTTATGAGGGTGTGAGCAGGCCGGTGACCGCGGTGTTGGCCGAGGCGCGCAGCACCGCCAGCCAGGGGCTTGAGGACTTGCTGCGCATTGTTGGATCCCACTTGTTAGCCCCGCAGTTTGCGGAGCGGTATCCCGTTTATCCGGACTTTGGTCGCCTCTCGCAGCCCATCAGCGAGGCGGCGCGGGAGGCCAGCGCGCTAGAGGCAATCCGTTGTCTGGCCGGGCGCGGATGCACGCGGCTGGCACGGGCTGTGTTGGCCGGCCTGAGCCTTTTGGAGACCGAGGGCACGCAACAGGATTTAGTGGTGCGTCCCTACCAATCTCCTTATGCTCGTCATTACCTGGACGTGTTACAGCGTAAGCAGGAAACCCAGGTGGTCAACCATGGGGAGATCATTGAGCAGGTGTCGGGCGGTATTACCCCTATCTTCAAAGATGTTGAATTTCATCTGGAGCCGGAGTGGGTGGCTGTAGTATTGGTGTCTCTGGTCTATCACGGTGACATCGTGCTCAATTTGGGCGGGCACGAAGAATTGGACGCCGGCAATGTAGAGCAGGCCGCGCTGCGCGCCATGTCCGATCTGGTTGATTTCCGTTTCTACAAACGACCCCGTACCTTGCCCGTTAATTTGTGGTCGGCCATTTATGAGGGGCTGGGTTTATCGCCCGGCCTGGTCCGCGACGAGAACGAGCGCGAGCGCGGCTTGCGGGAGCATTTTTTGCCCCTGATCACGACAGAATTGGAACGGGTGGCGACGTTGGAGGGCCGTTTGCAGCAGGGACTGCGTCTGTGGAACACGTCGATATTCACCGACCGCTTCACGCTGGAAGTAGAGCAGGGTATGGTGGTTGGCATTGAACAACCTTCTGTTACGCTTGCCAGTACTGATCTGTTGGTCCACGTCCGGGGCTACAAGCGTTTTCTGGAAACGCTCAGCCGTTTCAACACTGTGGGCAAATTGCGCAACCTGCGCCTGACGTTGAGCGAGATTCAGTCATCGTTGGATGACCGGAAAGCCGTGACCCGCGCAGCAGATCTATTGGATCTGGTGGCCCAGTTGCAGCCATTGACGACTTACCTGGCCGAGGCGCAGGCCAATCTCCCCGCCCATCATCCTTGGGCAGAGCGGGCCGAGGATGTGCAGCGTAGCGTGATTGATGACATGCGCCGTTTGGGGCGGGGGGAGGATGCCCGCTCCGGCCTGGCTTTGCTGCGGCAGTTGGAGCGGCTGAAGCAGGACTACGTTATGGCCTACGCCGAGAGGCACCGCGCACTGCGGCTTGGCCCTGCTGCCGACGAGCGACGCCAACGGCTTTATCACGATCCCCGTTTGCAGGTGTTGCAGACGTTGGCCGGTATTGAGCTGTTGCCCCGTGCTGAGCTAGACGCCTGGGCCCAGGAGATCGCGGCGGTGCAGGCCTGCCCTACCTTCTACGAAGGTGCGATTGCCGACACGCCTACCTGTCCTGATTGTCATCTGCGTCCGGCCCAATTGCACCTCCAGGGCGACCTTGACCAGAGTCTTGAGGATTTCGATCAACGGTTGGATGCTATCTTGCTGCGCTGGCGGCAGGCTCTGCGCGATGCTCTGACCAGCGACACCGCCCGCCACAGCCTGGACGCTATGACCCCCGCCGAGCGGGTTCCTGTTGATGCCTTCCTGGCACAGCCCGTGGACGCCACTTCCATTCCCCCTGCCTTTGTCGCCACCGCCACTCAAGCCTTGCGTGGTATTGATACTCTAGCTCTTCCCGTTGCTGATCTGCTGTCTGCGCTTGGAGAAGGCGGGATGCCCTGCACCCGTGAAGCCCTGGAAACCCGCTTCAGAACCTATATTGAAAATACTATGCGCGGTCACGATGATCGCAGCACACGCCTGATTTTACAATAGTAGGACAGACTTTCCAGTCTGTCAGGAAACAGACTGGAAAGTCTGTCCTACATTAGGAGAATAACTATGACCGAGCAAACACGGATTTTTTACCAACGGCATTTGCCCCACTGGCAGCCGCCAGGTGCGACGATGTTTTTCACCTGGCGGCTGTTTGGATCATTGCCTAAAACTGCACTGATACGATTGGTAGAAGAACGCGAGTTATTGGAAAAACAGATGGCGACGCGGGAAATCCTGTCACCCCGCGAGCGCGCTTTGCTTCAGGGAAAACGGCTTTTCGCGCTGATGGATACACTCTTGGTGGAGAATATGGATGGCCCGCACTGGCTTGCGGAAGCACTGATTGCCCAATTGGTACGGGATGCATTTTTTCACTATGATGGGGATTGGTATACGCTGTTGTCCTTTGTCCTGATGCCCAACCATGTTCACCTCATGTTGACACCTTTGCCCGTACAAACCGCCGCCGATATTTCAGAGCCTCAGTACGTGCCGATTGCCAGGATTACTAAATCGCTCAAAGGCTATACCGCTCGTGAAGCGAATAAGCTCCTGCACCGTACCGGGCACACGTTCTGGCAAGAGGAATCCTATGATCATTGGGCACGCGATGACGCCGAAGCCGCCCGTATCGTGTCCTATATCGAAAGCGACCCCGTCCGCTCCGGTCTAGTCCATACCCTTGATGACTGGCGCTGGTCTTCCGTCTGGGAAAGAAAAAAAGGAAACCTGTAGGACAGGTTTTCTAACCTGTCTAATGTAGAACAGACATTCTTGTCTGTCAATGTGGAACAGGTTTTCTAACCTGTCGGGAGACTTAGACAGACTGGAAAGTCTGTCCTACACATTGTATAATAGAAGGAAAGATATGACCGATCAACCGTATTTGCTCGAACCTAAATCTGAATATCATCCTGATGATGACGTGGTCCGCCGGGCGGCATACCGCGAGCGGTTGCGCGCGTATCTGCGGGACCCGGAGTTCCGCGCGATTGAGGGGTTTCCTATCGCGGAGGATGAGGCGATTATGGCGCTTTCGGACCCGCCTTATTATACGGCGTGCCCGAATCCGTTTTTACCGGAGATTTTGGCAGCGTGGGAAGAGGAACGACGGGCAGGGGAGCAAGCGGACGAGAGCGTGGGGGAAGGGGGGCACTCGCCCTATCACCGGGAACCGTTTGCAGCGGATGTGTCGGAGGGGAAGAACGACCCCATCTACAACGCGCACTCTTACCACACGAAGGTGCCCCACAAGGCCATTATGCGCTATATCCTGCACTACACCGAACCGGGCGACGTGGTCTTTGACGGGTTCTGCGGCACGGGGATGACGGGCGTTGCCGCCCAGCTCTGCGGCGACCGCAAAGCCGTCGAGTCCCTGGGCTATGTCGTGGACTATGACGGCAACATTTATGACCCATCCGCCCTCAAGCCCGGCCAGACCCCACCTGCACCTGTTTCCTTGTCACCCAATCACGTTTCACGTTTCACGTTTCACGAGACTGGAACAGTGGAAGCCACCCCGCAGCCCTTCTCTCATTTGGGCGCGCGCAAAGCCATTCTTGTTGATCTCTCCCCCGCCGCCACCTTCATCGCCTACAACTACAATACCCCCGTGGATACGCGCGCCTTCGAGCGCGAGGCTAAACGCATCCTGCGCGAGGTGGAGGAGGAGTGCGGCTGGATGTACGAGACCTGGCATCCCAATTGTGATGATCCGAACCGCGTGAAGGGGCGCATTAACTATACGGTGTGGAGTGATGTGTTTGTGTGCCCGCAGTGTGGGGAGGAGATGGTGTTTTGGGAGTTAGCTGTAACTCGTAAGACGGGTAAGGTGAAAAAGGATTTTATTTGCCCTAGTTGTGGGACAAAGACAGCCAAACGTAATACTGAACGTGCTTGGGTTATGGTCTATGATCAAGTATTGGGAATAGTTGTAAAACAAGCGAAACAAATTTCAGTTCTTATTAACTACTCGGTAGCAAAGAATCGTTATGAGAAAAAACCTGACATTGATGATTTGGCCTTAATTCAAAAGATCCAAAATAGCGAAGTCCCATACTGGTTTCCCACAAATCGAATGCCTGAGGGCGATGAAGCTCGTCGTAATGATGATATTGGTATAACTCATATACATCATTTTTATACTCAACGTAATTTATACGTAATGACTTCTCTTTATTCAAGGGTAAAGGATTTTTCTGCCCTGATGTTTGGGTTTCCTAATACAGCTTGGCATGCTACAATAATGCGTCGATTCAATGCTCGGGGCGGAGATCGTCCACTTTCTGGTACTCTTTATGTGCCTTCTTTACCCTCTGAAGCTAATATGCTTGATGTATATGAGCATAAAATTCGTCAACTAAGGCGATTTTTCTTTAAAACGCAGGTTTTTAAGGATATTTCCTCTGTTGCAATAGGGACACAGTCTTCTTCAAAAACTGCGATTGCTAATAATACTGTTGACTATATTTTTGTTGATCCGCCTTTTGGTGGAAATTTAATGTATTCAGAACTTAACTTTTTATGGGAGACTTGGTTACGGATATTAACTAATAGTCAATCAGAAGCAATCATAAACAAAGTGCAGAATAAAAAATTGCCAGAGTATCAAAGGCTTATGGAGTTCTGTTTTAGCGAGTTCTATCGTATTTTGAAGCCTGGACGGTGGATGACAGTGGAGTTTCATAATTCTCAAAACCGGGTTTGGAATGCAATTCAGGAAGCTCTTCTGCGTGCTGGTTTTATGATAGCTGATGTCCGTACATTGGATAAGCAACAGGGATCATTTAAGCAGTATACGATAATGTCTACAACTAAACAAGACCTCATCATCTCTGCCTACAAACCTAACGATGGCCTCGAAGAGCGCTTCAAGCTGGAGGCCGGAACGCCGGAGGGTGCGTGGGATTTTGTGCGCCAGCACCTGGGAAAACTCCCCGTCGTTGTCGCTCGCGAAGAAGCAGGGAGCGAGGCACAAGAGGCTCCCCTTCACCCTTCTTCATTCACCCTTGAAGTTCTCGCCGAGCGTCAGTCTTATCTTCTCTTCGACCGCATGGTGGCCTTTCATATCCAACGCGGGGTACGGGTACCGCTCTCGGCAGCCGAATTTTACCAGGGCCTCCGGGAGCGGTTTGTGGAGCGCGACGGGATGTACTTTTTGCCCAACCAGACACCTGATTATGACCGCGCGCGCCTGGAGGCCGGGTGCGTGGCGCAGCTTAGCCTCTTTGTCAACGACGAGAAGAGCGCGATCCAGTGGCTTAAACAGCAGCTTGACCCCGCCCTGGAGGGCACGTCCATGACCTATCAAGACCTCCAGCCCCTCTTCCTGCGCGCTCTGCACCAGGCCAGCCACGAAGCGATGCCAGAGTTGACCGTGCTGTTGGAACAGAACTTCTTGCTTGATGAGGCCGGCTGCTGGCGGGTTCCTGATCCCCACCGGGTCGCCGACCTGGAACTGATCCGCCGCAAAGCTCTCTTGCGCGAGTTCAACACCTACCTGGAAGACCATCGCCGCCTGCGTACCTTTCGCTCCGAGGCTGTACGCGCTGGCTTTGCCGATGCCTGGCAGCGCAACGACTACCCTACTATCATTCACGTCGCCGAGCGACTTCCCGACCGCGTCCTACAAGAAGACGCGGAATTGTTGATGTATTATGATAACGCTGTGCTGCGAATGTAGGACAGACATTCTTGTCTGTCCATTAGGAGACAGACTGGAAAGTCTGCCCTGCGATAGGAGACAGACTGGAAAGTCTGCCCTACAGTTATGCTCGATCAAATTTTAAGTCATTTTCCGGCGCGTACGCATCCACTCACACTCGTCAATGATCCTGATGGGGTATTGGCGGATGAGATGGTACTGACGGAACTGGCGGCGCGCGGGTTTGTGCTGGTGCAAGAGGCTGACCCGGTCGTGCTGCGCTTCCAGGTGGAACAGGCGCGTGCCGCGCAGCCGGGGCATAGTGTGCTTCCTCTCATCATTGTAACTTCTGACGAGGTCAACACGCTGCCCTATGATCTGTGGCAACAGGGGCATCATGTCACGCTCGCGCTGCATAACTTTTTCCCCAACCTAGCTTACCCGGTGGTCAAGTTGTTGTCACCCGCGCAGCGCGCGCGGTTGGCGGCGGTAGACTCACCCTCGCATCGCTTGGGGCGACAGGCCACGGTCGCCTATATCCTCCAGCACGGCTTCGGGGCCGACCCGGTCGCTCTGCAACAGCCCGCGCTGCTCGTGGCCTGGCTGGATGCTTACCACCAGCAACCCGACCCGCTGCCATCCCTGTTGTTGGATGCACTGGTGGCGCAGTTAGCATCCCTCCCGGCTTATGCGGAATGGCCTTTGCGCGACTTGTTGTCACAGCGCGAGGCGTTCGTAACTTTTGTCCGGGAAGAGTGGCAGCGCTACGTCTACGCCCCCCGGAAGGCATGGCATACTGAGGAGCAGTACGTGCTGGAATCTCATCCCGCCGCGTTGGACTTTGCAGTGGATGTGGTATTGCAAGATCGCGTGGCCGGGTTGGTGCGCAGTGGAACGCTGGCTCCGCTCCAGGTCACACACCCAGAGTACTTGCCGGGATGGGCGCGCCCCGCGTTGTTGGCCCTCGAATCTGACCGCCTGCCCCGCCGTGTGGCAGAATTGCTGGCGCAGCTCACGTCGTTGCTGGTAAACCTGGATGCTGACGGTCTTTGGCCTGAGTGGCAGAGGGTGGCCCGTGCCTGGGCTGAACTTACCGCCTTGCGTTACCGGTGCGAGGGACAACTGGACGCGGTGACACTGCGGACTTATGTTACGTTACAGAAGGAACTTGATATGCGTTTCTCCGAGTGGCTGTTGTGCCATTACGCGCCATTGGCAAACAAGCAACTGCCGCAGCCGCACCATGTCTATCATGTCCCCGCTTATCTGGCCTATCGTTGCCCACCCGAACACGATGGGCGGGTGGCGTTGCTGATTCTGGATGGGCTGGCTTTGGCGGATTGGACCATCATTGAGGCGGTATGGCGGGCGCGGCATCCCGATTGGCATTTTGACACGCGCCTGGTGCTGGCGCAAGTGCCCACTATCACACCTGTCTCGCGCCAGGCGTTGGTCAGTGGCCTGCGCCCGGCAGCCTTTGCCGATACATTGCAGACCACGGGGGCCGACGCTCGCCGTTGGCAGGCATTTTGGGCTGCGCGCGGTTTGGAAAAGATTGCGTGCCCCTACCGGCACTTGTATTTGACTCGTGATGGCGCGCTACCGGTGGAGATCACCAGCCAGCATACGCGCGCGCTGTGCCTGGTAGATACCGGCGTGGACGACCTGGTTCATGATGCCACGCTGGGCAGTGTGGATTTTTATGCTTCGCTCGCACTCTGGCTGGAACAAGCCTCTCCGTCGTTGGAACGCGTGATCGCGGGCTTGCTGGCGCGGGATTTTACGGTAATATTAGCCAGTGACCACGGTCACACGGAAGCGTGTGGAATAGGGATCCCGTTACAGGGCGCGGTGGTGCAATCTCGGAGTCAGCGGGCGCGCCTCTACCGCGATCCCGGCGCGTTAGCATTGGCACAGGGTCAATTTGTGGATACCCTCAAGTGGGAGTCGCGTGGCCTTTTGCCTGCTGACGTAAGCGTGCTTATCCCGAAAGGTCGCCTGGCCTTCGCGCTCGGCCAAACTACCGTCGTTACCCACGGGGGCATTACCCTGGATGAGGTTGTCGTGCCCCTGGTGGAGATTATGTAGTAGGACAGACTTTCCAGTCTGTCTCTTAGTCTCCGTAGAACTCCGTAGACGGACTTTCCAGTCTGTCTCTTAGTCGTCAATGTGGGTTATATTTTCCAATAAAGGGGTATTTTTCGCATCTATTTGTGGAAATGTGATGTTATTAAGGTGGTGAAAAGACAGACTGGAAAGTCTGTTCTACAATGGGAGACAGACTGGAAAGTCTGTCCTGTCCTACTAGAAATATGGATAAAAATTTAGGATTTGATCGTCAATTGTTGCGCCCGTGGCTGGATGTGACTGCGGCGTTGGTGGCCGAGACGCAAGATCCGGCCGAATTGCGTGCGCGTCTAGAACCGGTGTTGGCGCAGGACATGGCCGGCGCGGATGCTCGCCGGAAAACGGGTGATTTACTCATCAATATCTGGCTTCACACTCGTGAACGTGCATTGTCGTTGTGGGAGTTTGCGGTGGAGTGGGGGCAGACAACACTGGCCTCCGAAGATCGCTTGTGGCTGCACTATGGTTTGACCTTGCTCCACTCGTCTTTTTTCCGTGACTGCGTGGCAATTGTGGGCCAGCTTGGTCGCTATGGGGAACCGATCACGACTAAAACTCTGCTACAACGCGTGACATCGAACCGGGGTCAGTTGGGGTCGCTGCCGCGTTCTGTGGGACGGGTGATGGCCTCGCTGCGCGATTGGGGACTGCTGGCAGAGACGAATCAACGCTACGTCTACGCCACGCGCCAGCAGGGACTCATCGCCAGCCATACTGACCTGGAAGCCTGGCTGTTAGCATGTGTGTTGCGCGTCCATCCGGCAGCAGAACTGCCTTTTGCCGATCTGTTGCGCCTGCCGGAACTCTTCCCTTTCCGCTTTACTGTGACCGTGGATCACCTACGTACTCATACCTGGCTCGCTGTGCAACGGCAGGGCGTGGGCTGGGAAATGGTGCGGGTGTTACAGTAGGACAGGTTTTCTAACCTGTCAAAAGAGACAGACTAGAAAGTCTGTCCTACATTGGCGGAGCGGAGAGCGGAGAGGGTGGGATTCGAACCCACGGTGGCTCGGTTGAACCACAACGGTTTTCGAGACCGCCCCATTCGGCCGCTCTGGCACCTCTCCGGACAAGCGCATTATACCACAAACGCGCGTAAAACGTCAAACGGGAGCGCATTTTGACGTTTGACGTTTGACGTTACCTCAACTCCCCACCCACACCGGAATGTCATGCAGGATGCCTTGCCGCCAGTGGTCAAGCGTTTGCTGTTGCCATGACTGGCGGGGTTCGCGCCATTCGTTGGAGAAGACGCTGAACATCAGGAGCCGCCGGTAGTCTACGAAGCGCGGAAGTTGATTTAACCAGAAGGCGTCAAGTGTGTTTTCGCCGGCGTACCCCTCCATAAAGCTGGCATAGAAGCCGGGCAAAAAGGCGTTCGGGTCTTTGTCACCGCCCACGCCCATCCACGCGGCGTGAAACAACGAAATGCCGATATCGGTTGTGAACCAGTGATGGTTACACACGTCAAAGTCAATGACGGTGATGTTGCCCCGATCTACCAGGAAGTTCCACGGGTGCAGATCATTGTGGATGAGACCGTAGGCGTCGGGAGGCTGCGGCAGCGTGGCGAGATACGCTTCCATCGCGCGCCATTTTTCCTGCACGGCGGGGTCAGGACACCAGCCGGTCATAAACTGGACTTCCTGCCGCCAGTGCGAGATGTGTTCGCCGCCGGTGTAGGTTTGTGTGAGCGCGTGCATCTTGCCCATCACGCGCCCCCAAGTGCGGAAGAGGTCTGTGTTGAACTCGGTAGGGCTGCGTCCATCGACGTGCTTGCCGGGAGCCTTCACCGCCTGGAATACGGCGTAGATGTGGTCGCTATTCTGCACGATCTCGACCAAGTTCCCAGCCCGCGAAGTGACCGGGCGCGAGACTTGAACACCGTTCTCTGCCAAGTAATTCACAAAGTCCCATTTTTCGATGAGTACCGGCAAGTCATCTGCCTGCGTGGGCACAAACTTGAGGATATATCCCTGTCCCGCCCGCGTGTACGTATAAACTGCTCCATCCATCCCCCCCAGCGAGCGCAGCGCTTCTCCATCCGCCCCAAACAATCCCGCCCCTTCGTGCAAAATTTCTGTACTTACCTGCATAATTTTCTCCTGATATGTACGGTAGACGGTAGACAGTAGACAGTAGACAGGATACCGGAGACAACGATCCGTCTCCGATCCCCGGTATCCCGTCGACCGTCTACCGTTTACCGTCTCCCCTCCCCTATTCCATCACCTTGCGATAATGGAAAGACCCGTCCTTCTCATCTACTTTCTGGAACCCGCATTTCTTTTCGTAAAAGTAGTGGTTCTTTTTCGCAAAGTCCGGCGTTTCGAGTCGCCACGAGCGCGCTTCGGGATAGGTGTCCTCGATGAAGCGCCACATGCGTGTCCCGATGCCGTAATCTTGATAAGCCGGATCTACAAAGATGGTGCCTAGAATGTAGTCCCCACGGGGCAAAATCCAGACGATGAACGCGCCCACGATTTTATCCTCG
>JAFGFI010000190.1 GCA_016931185.1 Anaerolineae bacterium | reverse complement strand
GCCAGCACCAGGTTGTGATAGGGCGCGGATTCCTCGGCACAGCCGGCAATGGCCCGGATCAGGCGCGTGGTGCGCGTGGGACTGCGCATACTCAAGTACCCGGCCTCCAGCAGAATCACCTCGCGCCACCAGGGATCGCCACAGCGTTGCAACGTGTAGGCCACGTAATCATCGTTCCCGGCCACCGCCAGGGCAGCCAGATATTCCTGGAAGGTGAGATGGGAGAAACGGTAGATACCCAACCCATGTTCTGCCAACAATCCCGTGCGTTCCCGGATAAGAGATAAGAAACGGTCCACTACCTTCCCGGTTGCCTTCCAATCCCCGACCTTATCGTAGAATTGCCAGCCCAACACCCGCCGCAAATCACCGGTTTCGATTTCCTTCTGCGCCTTTTCGTGCATCCACAGCGCGACGGCCTGCAGCGTCAGGCGGCGGTCGCTGACGTCAAAAGGCCGGTCTTCAAATACCGGGATCTCGCGCATATTCTTGGCTTCGTCCCACTTGCCCAGCAGCACGTTGACGGCCTCGTCGTAGAGTTCCGCCCTGCGGTCGGGAAGTTTCACCCGGTCGCGGTGGACCAGGGCGATAACGGTAAGCATCAAGGGGTTGATCGCCAGCTCGCGGATACGGTCGTTCTTCTCAATCGCGTCCAGCAACTGCTGCGTCTGGTTCTCTGCCTCGGTCACGGCATCCTGCCCCGGCCCCATCTGACCCACGGCCACCGCCAGGTGCCAGTTGTTCAGGAATTGGCGCACGTCGTCCAGGGAAAAATCGCGGACGGTGGTGGTAGCGTAGGCTTCACCCAGGCGCGCCGGGCCGGTATAGCCCACGATGCGGCTGCTCACCACGTAACGGCACGCCGGGTACGCGGTCGTAAAGGCTTCCACCAGCCGCGCCACCCGCCGGCGCAGAGCAGGATCGGCCACTTCGTCCAGACCGTCCAGCAGCACCACAGCCCGTCCCGCGTCCAGGTAGGCATCAAAGAAACGGGAGGGCAGGTCAATGCGATCACCAGCGAGCATTTCGGTGAGGTGTTCCAGGAGATAGACGTGCCCCTCGGTGCCGTCGTCCTGCGGGCGGTGGGCGCGCAGATACGCGCCCAGGCGGCGCAAGGGAATGAGGATGGGCAAAAACCCGGCCTCATCCAGACCCAAATGCGTCTTTACAGCCCTTGTTCCTTCGGCCAGGTCGCGGGCATAGCGGAGGGCCAGGTAACGCAATAATGTGGTCTTGCCGCTGCCGGGATCTCCCAGGACCACGAGGCGCGTGTCGTCTGCGAGCGCGCCGTTGACACTGACGGTAACGGTTTCGATGCGCGCTGCCTCCATTTCCCCCGGCCGCCCGGGATCGTGGGGGTAACGCCGTTCGCCGGGCGCAGCAATCGCTTCCTCCGCCAACCGGCGCGCCTCGCCGGCAACCTCGCGCTTCCGGGTAGCACGGAGGGTAATGTAGATGCGCTCCAGCTCAATATTCACCAGCTTGCCGCCGGAACGGATGCCCTACAAATGCAGATAGCGGTTACGGCTGATGATGTAACTCAGATAGCGGCTCAGGGTGACATCATGGGCCACGGCGGGCGTCTCTACTTCCGGTTCGCCGATAATCACACGCGCGCCATCCCCGGCGATGACGATATTATGCCCCGCGTTATAGGCATCCCCGCCGGCGGAGATACTGTGATCGGTGGCCGTAGAAATCTGAGCCGTCGGTAAGGCGGGTTCCTTATGCAGCGCCGTGCCGCAGGTGCGGCAAAAATTATCGCCATCCGCGCAGGCATTACCACACTTTGGGCATACCATCGTTCATCCCTCCCCTATCAACCGTAACCGTTTAGTTTTGTGAGTGATTACCGTTTTTTGTCACCTGCTCCAGACAGAAACAAGGGTTTGAGGGTGTTTTTTCGTTGGCGGGCTACGCCCGCCAACGAAAAAACACCTCTACCAGAATTCTGTCTTACAACTTATGGTAATGGACGGCCATGCCGTCCAGGCGTTGCAGGTGGAAGTGCAGGCGGGTGAGAAAGTCCGCGTAATCCTTGCGCCCGGCAGGGGTCCACGCGACCTCGGCGAGGGCGCACAGACGCGGGAAGGCCATATACTCCAGGTGTTCCGGCGTGGGGATATATTCCGTCCAGAGTTGGCCCTGTGTGCCCAGGACGTGGTGCACGTGGGCTTCGTCAATCCCCTCACAGTGAGGGTCAAAAGCGTAGACTTTTTCCAGCGGCAGATACCCGCCGATCGCCAGGGGTTCCTGTTCACGCGCTTCGGATTGATAGTAATCCAGGTAAGTAGAATGGGTAGGGGCCATCACCACATCGTGGCCCGACATCGCCGCCGCAACGCCGCCCTCGGTGCCGCGCCAGGACATCACGGTCGCATTTTCGGCCAATCCCCCTTCAAGGATTTCATCCCATCCGACCAGCCGCCGGCCCCGCGCGGTGAGGAAGTCGTCCATCCGGCGGATGAAATAGCTCTGCAGTTCTTCTTCGTTTGCCAATCCCAATTCCCGCATCCGGGTCTGGGCCACCGGACTGGTCTCCCATTGCACTTTGGGCACTTCGTCGCCCCCCACGTGAATGAACTCGCCAGGAAACAGCGCCAAGACCTCATCCAACACATCCTGCAAGAACGCGAACGTGTTTTCCTCGACATTGTACACGTTCTCGCTGATCCCCCAATAGGGGCGCACTTCCACCGGTTCCTCAAGGTTCCCCAATTCCGGGTAAGCGGCAACTGCGGCCTGGGCGTGACCGGGCATCTCGATCTCCGGCACAACGGTGATGTGCCGCGCGCGCGCGTAGGCGACAATCTCGCGCACATCCTCCTGGGTATAGAAACCGCCGTGCGGGATCCCATCGAATTTGAACTCAACATCGCGGCGCATGTGGCCGACCAACGACTCCTTGCGCCACGCGCCCACCCCGGTCAAGCGCGGGTATTTTTTGATCTCGATCCGCCAACCCTGATCGTCGGTGAGATGCCAATGAAAAACGTTGAGCTTGTGCAGCGCCAGCAGGTCGATGAACTTCAGCACAAACGCTTTGGGCATAAAGTGGCGGCAGACGTCAAGCATCGCGCCACGCCAACCAAAACGCGGGACATCTTCGATGTGAACACACGGCATCTCCCACGCCACGCCTTCAACGAACGCGGGCCGGAAGATGGCGGGCGGCAGCAACTGGCGCATAGACTGCATCGCGTAGAACAAGCCCGAGGGTTCCGGCGCGAGGGCCACCACCTGTTTCGGGGTGACGGTCAGGCAATATCCCTCCGCGCCCAAATCCGCCCGTGCTGCATCGAGCCGAAAAGTGATGGCAGGACGCTTACTATCGGGAGCCGCCGGCATCACCTCCCACGCAAATCCGGTCGCGGGCGCAATCGCCGCGCAGAACTGAGCAGCGACTTCGCGGGCAGCGCCCTCCGCTAGAATAACAGTATCCGGTGTGAGTGTAAAACTCCCCGTCCCGAGAGTAAGGCTAACGGGTTCTGGCACTATCGTTACGTCCGACATATATCCTCCTGTTAAGATTATAAAGAAGGCCTTTTTAAAAGGGTATGTTTTATTTGAGTTAGCAGGTACGTCAAACGTCAAACGTCAAATAGGAGTGCATTTTGACGTTTGATGCGAGTACATTCTCCAACTCAAATGAAACACACCCAAGTTATAAAGAAGGCCTTCTTAAAAATAGCACATTCTGAGATTATTCGCTCGCCTGTAGCGCTTTAAGGGCTGAGGCCGCGGCATCCCCGATCGCACTGATCATCGTGGCGCGGTTCGTAAGCGCCTGGTTGACGATAGATTGGTGCAACTCCCAAAGCTGTTTATCCACTACGCCATTTTCCTCCGGCACACAGATCACCGTATCGCCATCAAAACCAATCTGGGAATAGGCGCGCAGCGTGATCTTTCCCTCGCTGGCCAACGTGCCGAGGTCTTTATCAATCAAAACCTTGATATTGTCCGGTCCCGTCGTATAGGTGCGGACTTCCAGTTCCGAAATATCGGTGGCGAAACTCTGTACTTTATCCGCCAGGTCACTCGCAAACTTTGCTACAGCTTGTTTTAAATCTGCCATGTGAATCCTCCTGTTCAATTTGACTTATGATTAGAAATGCCCACCCGCGCCAGGTACTGCCGCTATACGCGATCATAAAAATTGTACTATGTGTTTACGGTTCTTGCAACTCTTGTCCCTGTAGCGATGGTCGCAATGCGGGATAAGCCCCCATCCCCCCTTGATCCCCCCTTCCCCCGGCAGACCGAGGGGGGGGGAAAAAATTAAAGTGGCATTTTTCGCGTGCGAGCTTTGCTCGCACGCGAAAAATGCCCTTAAAAAGCCCGCGTGCTATGGAAAGCGCGGTTACAGGACGCGGCTATACGCGCTATGGAAAGCGCGGCTACAAGAGGCGGCTAGGCGCGCTATGGAAAGCGCGGCTACAGGACGCGGTTACAGGACACGGCTACAGTCACAAATCGTTGTTATGGAACGCAAGCTATGCTATAATAGTCAAGATAGAGGGTGTGTGATATGAAGGCAAATGTAGTGCGCGAAAGGTTATTGAGCGTTTTTCCGGAGCAACAGGCGACGGTGTTGGCCGACACGATCATCGAAGCTTATGATGACCTGGTCAAGGTCAGCGACTTCAGCGAACTGAAGGCGATTGCCAAGGAACTGGCGATGGCGCAAGCACGCACGGAAGTGCGCGTGGAAGAATTGGCAGTAGCGCAACAACGGACAGAGCAGCGCGTTGAAGAATTGACACAGGCCCAACAACAGACGGAGAAAGCGGTGCAAGGTTTGGCGCGGCAGGTCGGCGGGCTGAGTGACACCATTGGAGGCGACATTGAAGATATCGCGTATATCACGCTCTACGACCTTCTCCAACGCGAGTTTGGTTGGCAGGTGGGTGTCCTGGAACGCACATGGCATTCCTGGGACAGACAACCGGAGGAAGTGGATATCTTCGGCCAAGCGACGGCCCCGGAGCAGCCCGACCATCCCTGCTGGATTGTAGGAGAGGCGAAACACAACCTGACCTTGAAGGAAGCACAGCGTTTTGTCCGGCAACTGGCGCGGGCGCGGCGGATGCTGACAGGCGACATCTTCGCGGTGTGCTTCTGCTATCGCGCGCGCCCAGAAGTCCAGCACTTCCTGGCGGAATCCGGCGTCTACCTGGCGTTCTCGTATCGCAAACTTGCGCCGCCCACCAACGCCGCGCCGCCCAAACCGGCGTTTTGGAATCAAGAATAAATTCAGCACAACGGCAATCCCCGGAATGGATAGAGATGAGGCCGCGGCGGCGTTTGTGTGAATATCCTATACTTCTTGCAACACTTTTAACACATCGCGCACAAATCGCCACGCGGAAGGTAACAAGAGTACCTGTCCGCCCGGCGGCAACGCGGTTGCCTTCGTCGCTAATCCGGCAGCGCCCCCTACCACTACGGCCACAACGTGCATCAACGCAATCCGCGAGGCAAGCGCGACATTCACCGATTGGAGATGGATCTTGCGGAAAGCGGAGGGCGCGCTTGATTTCCACGTCGTGTGAAAATTTCCCGTCCACCCCACGCGCGTCAGACCTATGAGGTTATACCCCGCGATTGCCGTCTCGACGCGCGCGTAGTGAGTGACCATCTGCTCGACTTGCTGTACAAAGCTCGTCCACTGATTGTAATCCTCGTCGTCTTGCGATAGGGTTTCAGGTCGCGCTTCTTTCTTTTTAAAAAGATCCTTCAATCCGTAAGAAGCCATTTCCTCCTCGACACTGTATACCCCCAACGTGGATCGCAATGCGTCTTTCTGAGCAGCAAAACGCGCCGGTACACCGGTTGCCACAGAAAAAGATACACCATCTCCCTCGAGTGAAAAGCTATCCAACTCGCGGCGTATCACGTCCAGGTTATCCTCTCGCTGTTGGAGCAACCGCGTAGTTTGCGCCAGGATAGCTTGTGCTGCTTCCGGTGAGGACGGCAAATCTATCCGCCATGTGGGCACTTCAACACGCCCGTCCGCAGCAAATGCGGGCGGTTCAACCGCACATATTCCCAACGGATCTTGTTCACCCGGCAGTGTGACTCCAGAGAGTGTCAAGCCATAGGTACTCATTAGAAATCCTTGCGCACTTAATGTTAGCTAGTTGCAACCAAAGGGTATAGTATTTTTTCGATTTCGAGCGTAGCTTGAAATCGAAAAAATACTACCCTATACACCCAAGTCACTTCAATGTCTTGAGCAGATTGCTCGCCATTTCCACCAGGGCGCCGATGAACTCGGCCCGGTTGGCCTGCGCCTCGTGAACCATCTCTTTGTGGATGGCCCAAACCGCTTCATCCACCCCCCCGCCCTCTTTGGTAGGGATAAAGACCTTCATATCCCCGTCAAACTCAATATGTGTCAGCGCGCGCAGCTTTGCCGCGCTGTCATCGCCAGGCTTGATGCTATCCAGGTCATCCGTGGAGTAAGTGCGCACCTGCAACGTGGTAATATCTTGCGTCGCTTTGCCCACAGCTTCAACGATCTTATCGGTGAAGTTTTTAAGCGTGTCGGTCAGTCCCCCCACCTGGATACTAAAATCCACCTCTGCACTGAAAGACTCCACACCTGACACAGGTTCAACTTCTGATTCAGAAGCATCAGGACGTGTCCCCATACTGGCCGCGGGAGAAATTTCTGCTGCTAATTTGCCGGCCACACTTGCAGACAACACAATCTCCGGCCGCTCAACCATCGCCGCATCTTTCTTATTGCCGACCTTACTCAAACGCACAGCCGGATCCCCGATAATCACATAACCGCGCGCGTCATTGTGAGAGGTCCACATTGCCGCCAACTCGCGAGGACTGACATACTCCAGATCATATTCCATCTCCTCCATCGTCGTCGTCAGCTCTGTCGCTAACTCTGCGTAACGCTCATTCGTGGTTTCAATGGCCGTACCGATGGGATACCCGTCCAAAAGTTTTTGAATCGTCTCTTCAAACAATGTCGTCTGTGGTCCCGCGCCGGAGACCATGAAGGAATATCCCCAGGCGCGTTCCACATGACCGATCACGGCTAACGCGCCCCCCTTGGGATGGCTTAACATTCGAGATGGCAACTGGGCCAGGAAGGGCTTGGGAGCAATGGGTTCCCGCGAATTGAAAGCTTGTTTCGAAAATTCATCCAGTTCCGGCGTCCCCGCGCCATAGCAGGCGAAGAAGAAAGCCAGGAGTCCCAATAGGTTTTGGTTCGATGCGATATCATGGCCTGAGAAGTAGAAATCTTCCGGGATCGCGCCGCGATGCGCGCCTGGCCCCGGCCAATCACTGCACAGCAGTGCGCCCTGGCTCGGAAATTGCCGGGTATCCCCTTTGGGGAATTCCATTCCGTGACTGGCGGTAAAGAGCAAGGCAGGCATTTCCTTGCCCCCCAGGAGATTACCCAGCCGCGCTTTGACGGCGCGCTCGGCCAGGATACCCTCAATAGCCCAATCGGAACGCATTTCCTGAAATGCTTTGTAGAGGGGTTGGATGAGGTACTTAGAACTCATTTCGGTGGCTCGATCCCCCGAGCTTTCTACGCCGAAGAAGCTAACCTTGCGGGGAAGTTGAATTTTGGGGGAGGTCTCCGCCGTCACAACACTGTGGGCATAGTTAGCGTAGGCTCGCCAGTCGTCCCCGAAGTCAATACGGCCAACGGCATACTGTACATCCAACTCATTCTGGAAGCGATAGGGAATTTCATCGGGGCTGCCGACCAACAACAAATAGTAAGGCACACCTTTCTTGGGATCAACGGACCCAGACCCTACCCCTTTGCGTTTAAGAAAGTCCGCTTTGCTCTGCCCGGCGACGTACCCTCCTTCTTGCTTTTTTGGGCCTTCGAAGATCTTAAAGAGTTTCTCGTTGTTCACCTGCGCCTGGCGGTGCGCAATTAACTCGCCAAGTACATCCTTCAACCTGGCAACGCGCGCGTCGCTAACTTCAGGATTATTAGGATCGTATGGGAATATGATACCCCATCCCGTCTGGGATAGCTCTTTCTCATCAATCCCATACATCGCGCGGAAACTGAAAGCCTCTTCACCGGGTTTCCCTTGTTTTAGAATCGCGTCGGCAAAGGCTCGATCCGTCATTGGCTTCAGACCATAACCACCGGTAGCACCGTTAATGCCGTTAAAATACAGCAGATCTTCATTCTCAGACATAAGGACCCTCCTTCCCTAATTTTGGGATAACAGGACAGCGTAATTTAGGAATCACGCTTCTGATTTAATTCTTGTATATACTTTTTCACGCTCAGTGGCGTGTGCTTCCAATCGTCCGCCGTAATCGCGCCGGTATCAGGTTTGGGAATATCCTGCGTGATAGGCCGGGATGCAGCAGCCATAAACTGCGTACTTTCCTCCAGCTTGTAACGCGCTGTGGGCGTTTCTTCCTCCAAAGCCACAGGAAGACGCACAGCAGGATCGCCCAGGATAATATATCCCTCTGCATCCTTCGTTTCAGTCCATAAGCTGGTGATTTCTCTGGGACTGTATAAATCCGGCGTCCACTCTATCTCATCCAGCCGGTGGTTTAGTTGAGTGGACAAGGCAGCATAGCGGACATTGAAGTAGTCCATTGCCGTACCGATGGGCAAGCCGCGCAATAAATGCTTCACACAACTGGTAAAGGACGAGAGCTGCTGGCGATTGCGCTTATCCAGGAAAGATGTACTCCACGCCCGTTCAACATGCCCGATGACGGCTAATGCGCCGCCGTTGGGATGTCCCAACATCGCTTTGGGAAGATTGGCAATAAAGGGCTGCTCTGCGATCTTCGCCCGGTCCAAACCGTCGCGGCGCGCAAACTCATTGTTCTGCGGCGTCCCTGCACCGTAGCAGGCGAAAAAGAAGGCAATCATCCCCAATAAATTGGCTCCAGGTGCATTTTCTAACGCCAGGTCCACGCCGGAGAAATAGAAATCGCGGGAAACCTCGCCCGGCTGTCCCTTCCAATCTTGACACAATAACGCGCCCTGGTCGGGCAACTGCCGCGCGTCGCCGCGTGGAAACTCCATCCCGTGGCTGGCCGTGAAAAGCAGCGCGGGCGTCTGTTCTCCGCCAAGCAATTGGCCTAATTGGGTTTTGGTCGCTTGCTCTGCGAGGTAAGATTCGGCTTCCCAAGTTACACGTTGTGTGTAACGATTGTCGCCTGCATCCACCTGGAATTCCTGGGTGGCCTCTTCTTCTTTGAAGATCTCATAAAGCGGCCGGATCAGGTTTTCCGCGCTCTGTTGTGTGGCACGATCATGAGAAACACCGAAGAACGCCGCGCGGCGCGCGAGCTTGAGCGCGCCCTTTTCAGCCTCAACCACGCTGCGCGCATAAGTATTGTAGGCTTGCAGATCATCACCGAAATCCAGCCGCCCCACGGCATATTGGACATCCAGTTCAAATTGCACCTGGTAAGGGATTTCCACCGGGCTGCCCACGAGCAGCAGGAAAAAGGGCACTTTTTCAGGATCTACTGGATCATGGACCTGCGCGCCATGATGAATTAAAAACTTAGCAGCATCCTTGTGGGCGTGAAACCCATCCGTGCCCTCGAAGATGCGGAAATAGTCCGTCTGCTGTTGGCGATGTTCTAACAACGGCTTGAGAGCTTCCTTGATTTGCGGCACCAGCGGATTCTCCGCCGGGAAGATAACCCCCCATCCCGCTTCCGCGATCTTGGTGGCATCCACACCTTCTACCGTGCCCAGGTGGCTGATTTCAGCCGCCAGCTTGGTGAGCCAGGTTTGCAACAGCGGCAACAGATCGTACCAGGGGACATCGGGCCGGGATGTCAGGGCAGTCAGGCCGTCCAATACCTTCTCTATGATCTGCGGCCATTTAACCTGATACACATTGAGGGCTGAATCCCGCGTAGAACCCGCCCATTCCCGGATGAGCTGCAACATAGGGATTACACTGACCTTAAAAGCCAGATTGGCCTGCTGCACCGTCTCCAAGGCAGTAATAAAAGGACAGGGATCGGTCCGGACTTGCTCAAGCGGTTCACGAAGAGAGGTTTCTTGATTCACCAGGGTAAGTAACGTTGCCGCCCAGGTTTCCAACATCGCATTGTGAAGCTGGCTGCCGACACACCGGCGCGATAATGTTTGCCCAAAATCCATCAACTTCCAGAATGAGGAACCGGAGAACTGATCGGCGGTCAGGGGTAACGGCGTATCTACGGTAACAGTCTTTAGCCAAATGATGAGGTCTGCACTACGCTCCGTCAATGCATCAATTTCGCCCAGTGCATCCAATAAACATTGTAAAGCTTTAGAGCTGATTAGCGTGTCCAGGGTTTCGTGAATAATATCAATGGGCAGTGCCTCTAACTCGCAACGTACCGCGTTCGACCACTGTCCAAACGATAGCTCTCCCGTTTGTAACTGTGTCGCCTGTTGGCATCTCAACCATGAGTCACTCAAGGTACTGATAGCCTTAAGCGTATCACGCTTGAAACGCTTCTTGCGCTCCTCATCTTCCTGGATTTCCGCGATCTCCAGGATACGATCTTGCATTTGTTCAAGCGTCATCTGGGGCAGACCATACTCGCCGGTTGCTCCATTGACACCGTTAAAATATAGCCATTCTTCGTCGCGCATCACACCCCTTCAATCCTAGCGCGCCCTTCTGACGCCGGCTGTATCAGGCTCACTATCAGGCCGGGTATCGGGTCGCGTGTCGGGACGAGTGTCAGGCCGCGTGTCGGGTCGCGTATCGGGACGGGTATCAGGCCGGGTATCGG
>JAFGFI010000189.1 GCA_016931185.1 Anaerolineae bacterium | reverse complement strand
TGAAGTATTAGCATCCTTGGACTAAGGCAACAGCAACACGTTTCCGTCCCGCTCCTGGAACTTGCGCGGCGGGAGGGACAGACCAGCGCACCGGCGACGCGGTGAGGACGCGCGCTTTGGTGGCATCTCGGACATCGCGGTCCACAGCGCCGCCGAGGACATGCCATTGTAGCCAGCTTGCTGCGCCGTTGCCCTATCTGGGCCAGCCGTTGGCCCCATTCGGGATGGTTATGGGTTAAGCGCGGAAATGTCGCAACGCAGGCAGTATTACAGTTCAACGGCAAGCGGGGCGCATCCCTGTAGACGACCGGTTGTGGTAGAATAAATCATCACCGACGTTGATAAGCAAATCGCCTATTGGCGTGCTGGCGCAACAGAAGATTGGGATGTAGCCGTTGAATTGGTCAATCTGGGGCGTACTCGTCATGGTCTATTCTTTGCCCATCTCGCACTTGAAAAGTTGCTCAAGGCTCACGTATGTCGTACTACAGAAGATCTGGCTCCGCGGCTTCACACATTGCTACGATTAGCAGAGCAAACAGACTTGCTGTTATCTGAAGGATACATGGGTTTTCTGGCGCGTTTTGACCGTTATCAAATTGAAGGGCGGTATCCTGACTTATTACCGGCTGCGCCGAGTGTTGCTGTGGCGCGTGCCGAATTAGCGCAGGCGCAGGAGATTTTTGAATGGTTGAATCAGCAATTACCAGAGTAGTGCAAAATTATCTACGCGCTGTGCGTGAAGCCGGGATATCGGCGCGGTTTGCAATCCTGTTTGGCTCGTATGGGCGCGGCGATGCGCGCCCAGATAGCGACATTGACTTATTGGTCGTTGCGCCGGAATTCGATGGCCCATATGATCGTCGGCAAGTTGATCTCCTGTGGGCCTTGCGCACCTCTACCGACAGCCGCATCGAACCCGTTGCCGTGGGCGAGCGCCGTTGGCGTGACGATGATGCCAGCCCGCTCCTGGAAGTCGCGCGGCGGGAAGGGCAGACCATCACACCGGCGACGGGGTGAGGGTGTGCGCCTGGCGATACACCGGCTATTGCAGTTCACCAGCAAACACGATGTCTTCCTGTAAACATCCGGTTGTGGTAAAATAAACCGTGTTTTGTTATAACGCCTTTTGGACATTCCCGAAGAACATAACAACATGGCGCGGGCGGTGAATCCGTATGGGGATGGATAAACGGCACACGCTATATCGTGGATGGTTTAGTAAAATAGATGGATATCCAAGATTGACGCGCTCACGGGTGCTCGCGGTCCACAGCGCCGCCGAGGACGTGCCGTTGTAGGCAGTTTGCTGCGCCGTTTCCCTATCTGGGCCAGCCGTTGGCCTCCATTCGGGATGCTCCCCATCTGGTGTATGGGTGAAGCGTCGCAGGCGAAGTCTGATCCTTGTGATTTTGTGTTACAATATGAGGCGAAAACTCAAGGGGGTTCCGTCCTAACTAAAGTACGCGTTCCGGGACTAGGGTATATTGGCTTGCCCACGGCCAGCATGTTCGCTACTCACGCAATGTGCTGGATCATCAAGCTGGGCGGGCTGTTGGGTTTGAAGTTCTGCTATTGGGAAACAACAAGGCTCAGGATTCTTTATAGGGAGGTCGGTGAAATGACAACTGCAACGATAGATATTGGAACGTTGATTGTCAGAACCCCTGACATCCGAGGCGGCCGTCCACGAATTGCCGGAACGGGTGTCACGGTGCAACGCATCGTAGGGTGGTATAAGCTAGGCCTTACGCCCGAGGAGATTGCAAGTGAATTTGGGCATTTGGCATTGGCCCAGGTACACGCGGCTCTCGCCTACTATCACGCCAATCGGGAAGAGATAGAATCTGCGATTGCGGCTGAGAATGCTGAAGCTGCCAGGCTGACACAGCAACATTGTCAATCCGTTGGGGCCGTAGCGTGACACTCCGCCTTTATCTCGATGAAGATGCGATGCGTCATAGCTTAGTGCGCGCTCTACGGGCCAGAGGCATTGATGTGTTGACAGCCCTGGAAGCAGGAATGATTGAGCGCGATGACCGCGCGCATCTGGAGTATGCCACGGAACAAGGCCGGGCTTTGTGTACGTTCAATGTAGGAGACTTCTATCAATTACATAATGAGTATGTGGCGCAGGGGCGATGGCATGCCGGGATTATTCTGATGCAGCAGCAATCCTGCTCGGTGGGCGAAGTGTTGCGGCGTCTCTTGCGCTTGATTGCCAGCAAACCGGCCAACGAGATAACGCCCTGGATTGAATTCTTGAGTGCGTGGGGATGATAATCTATATGTTGAAAATCCGCCCCATCTTCGGCGCCCGTATAGATGGTTATTCAGGATTTACGCGCTCACGGGCGCTCGCGGTCGAATTGGGCCTTGCGGTCCACAGCGCCGCCGAGGACGTGACGTTGTAGGCAGTTTGCTGCGCCATTGCCCTATCTGGACCAGCCGTTGGCCTCCATTCAGGATGCTCCCAATCCTATCCTCTACCGTCTACCAATTTCTTGCCTGGATAGTGCGTGTTTATGCTTGCCGGACTAGCGGAGTGGGCTATAATGCCGCCAGTCGTATCAAAACAGAGTCACAGGTAGAACAGGCTCAATGAAAGAGAGGACTGCATGCACATGAACGTGAGAATTCATCCTACGGCCGAGGTTTCGGATAGAGCCAGTATTGGAGAGGGCACAGGCATTTGGCATCAGTGTCAGATACGCGATGGGGCCAGCATTGGCCGTCACTGCATTTTGGGCAAAGGCGTCTACGTCGATTTCGATGTACGTATTGGCAATAACGTTAAGGTGCAAAACTACGTTTCCATCTATCATGGAGTGGAGATTGAGGATGGTGTTTTTATCGGTCCCCATGTCTGTTTTACCAACGATAATTTCCCACGCGCGGTTAATCCCGATGGCTCACTCAAGAGCGCCCAAGATTGGGAAGTGGGCCGTGTATTGATCAAGCGCGGCGTTGCCCTGGGGGCGAATGCCACGATTCTGCCTAAGGTGGTCGTGGGCGAGTGGGCCATGGTGGGGGCAGGAGCTGTAGTGACGAAGGACGTCCCGGCTTATGGACTGGTAGTGGGGAATCCGGCGCGGCTGATCGGTTTCGTCTGCCCGTGTGGACATCGCTTGCAGGCCGGCGCGCCCGTTGGCGAAACGATGCCGGCGTACTGTCCGCATTGTGACGCCAACCTGGATATTCCGCTGGCGGTCTGGCAGAAAATTATGCCCTGAACTGGTCAGAAAAATGCGTTATAGAAACTGAGCCATTCAATATCCATCACACATTAAATTACACGAGGAGTAAACTCATGATTCACATTGCCAAACCCCAGATGGGTGAGGAAGAGAAACAAGCGGTTCTGGAAGTGTTGGACTCCGGCATGATTGCTCAAGGTCCGCGCGTCAAAGCGTTTGAGGAAGGTTTTGCGGCGATGTGCGCCGTCACCCATGCCGTCGCCACCAGCAGCGGCACCACCGCCCTCCACGTGGCGTTGCTGGCCCACGGCATCGGGCCGGGCGACGAGGTCATCACGTCCTCGTTTACGTTCATCGCTTCCGCGAATAGCGTGCTCTTCACCGGGGCAAAACCAGTTTTTGTGGACATTGATCCGGTGACATTTAACCTTGATCCGGCCAAAATCGAGGCCGCCATCACGCCACGCACGAAAGCCATTATGCCTGTTCATTTGTTCGGGTTGACCTGTGACATGGACTCGGTTATGGAAATCGCGGCGCGGCATAGTTTGACTATTATCGAAGATGCGTGCCAGGCTCACGGTGCAGAGTATAAAAATAAGCGCGCGGGCAGTTTTGGCACAGGCACGTTCTCACTGTATCCTACCAAAAATATCACTTCCGCTGAAGGTGGTATGATTACAACGGATGACGACGTCATTGCCGAAAGCTGTCGTGTTATCCGCCAACACGGGATGCGCCGCCGCTACTATCACGACGAACTGGGTTTCAACTTCCGCATGACCGATGTTCACGCGGCAATTGGCCTGGCGCAACTAGGCAAGCTCGAGTGTTTCAACGCGACGCGCATCGCCAACGCCGCGTATTTGAGCGCCAATCTTAAGGGTGTGGTCACGCCAGTTGTGCCTGAAGATTATCGCCACGTCTTTCACCAGTACACCATCCGTGTGAAAAATGGTCAACGTGACGCTCTGTCCCAACATCTCACTGCCAACGGGGTTGGCAACATGGTCTACTATCCCGTGCCAATTCACCAGCAGACTTTCTATGTCAATGAACTGGGCTACGATATGCATTTACCGGAAACAGAGCGCGCGGCGGCGGAGGTGCTCTCGCTCCCCGTGCATCCGGCGTTGAGCCAGGCTGATTTGGAAACCATCGTGGCGGCTGTCAACAGCTTCACAGAGGCATAAACGATGACCACATTGAAAGCTGCTGTGATCGGCGTGGGCGCGATGGGCCAACACCACGCCCGCGTTTACACGCAAATTGCGCAGACGCAGTTGGTGGGGATTGCGGACGCGACCGCGGAAACCGGCGCGCGCATTGCCGCGTCATACAATGTCCCGGCCTATACCGACTATCGCGCTTTGCTGGAAAAGGAACGTCCCGACGTGGTGAGCGTAGCCGTTCCGACACGCTATCATCAAGAAGTGGCCGAAGCCGCGATGGAAGCCAAGGCGCACGTGCTCGTGGAAAAGCCGATTGCAGCGACGGTCGAAGAAGGACGCGCGTTGATCGCGCACGCCCAAGCGCTCAACCGTTTCTTGATGGTGGGGCATATCGTGCGTTTTAGCCCGGTGATCCAGGCTTTGAAAGCGCATCTGGATGCGGGGGAGTTGGGGCGCATCTTTCAGATTGTGTGCCGCCGTGTAGGGCCGTTTCCGGCGCGGGTGCGCGATGTAGGTGTGGTTGTCGATTTGGCCCCCCACGACCTGGACGTGATGCGCTTCATCAGCGAGGATGAACCGGTGCGCCTGTATGCCGAAACCGAGCAGCAGATTCACACCGAACACGAAGACTTGTTCACCGCGCAGTTGCGCTTCCGCCGGGGCTTCACCGGGTTTTTGGAAATCAACTGGTTGACGCCGATGAAGGTGCGCGAGGTCCTCGTATTGGGTGAAAAGGGCATGTTCCGCGCCGATGATCTGACCCAAGACCTGTTTTTCTATGAGAATGCTGAAGCCAATGGGCAGGAATGGAACCATCTCAGTATGCTCAAAGGCGTGAGTGAGGGACGAATGACGCGCTACCCGATCAAGCATTACGAACCGCTGCGCGCCGAACTGGAAGCCTTCGCCGACGCGGTGTTGAACCAAACCCCGGTACCGGTCAGCGGCGTGGATGGGTTGGCTGCGTTGCGCTTAGCCCTCGCCCTGGTAGAATCAGGGACGACACACCAGGTGCTCGAGGTATAGAGATGGCTTTAGTAGAATTAGAAGCAAAGCTTACCACGCGAACGGCGCGGGTGGCTGTGATTGGTTTGGGCTATGTCGGATTGCCGGTGGCATGTTTGTTTGCCGAGGCCGGATTTGATGTAGTCGGCGTGGATATTCAAGCTGAACGGGTGAACAAGATTAACGCTGGTTCCTCGCCCATCGAGGGTGAGGAACCGGGTTTGGCCGAATTGCTGCGCGCAGTTGTCGCCTCTGGGAAATTGCGCGCCGTCACAGATTATGCCCTGCTTGCCGATTGCGATGTGATTACGATCAACGTTGAAACGCCGGTAGATGAGCAACACGTGCCGCGTTATGTGGCCTTGCAAAGCGCGTTGCGCGTGTTGGGGCCGGTGCTCAAGGAAGGCGCACTGGTCATCGTCGAATCGACGATTGCGCCAGGGACGATGGCGCGGGTGGTGAAACCCTTGCTGGAAGAAACCAGCGGGAAGCGTGTCAATGAGGATTTTTATCTGGGCCACTGCCCGGAGCGGGTGATGCCGGGCAAGTTGCTGGCGAACCTGCGCGGTGTGAGCCGGGTCTGTGGCGGCGAGACGCCGGAGACGGCGGCCACGATGCTCGCCCTGTACCGCCACATCGTTCAGGCCGACCTCGACGCGGCGGATTGCGTCACGGCGGAACTGGTCAAAACGGCGGAAAACGCTTACCGAGATATCAACATCGCCTTCGCCAATCAGGTGGCGCTGATCTGTAAAGCCGTAGGCGGCGACGTGTGGCGCGTGCGCGAGTTGGTCAACAAGTCGCCAGGAAGGAATATGTTGCTGCCGGGCGCGGGCGTGGGTGGGCATTGCATCCCCAAAGACCCGTGGTTGTTGGCCTACCAGGCGCGGCAGCAGGGCGTGCCCGTGCCGTTGATTGAGGCAGCCCGCGCAATCAACGAGGCCATGCCGTTACACATGGTAGAATTGCTCGAAGCGAAGTTAGCTGAAGTTGGCGTTGCGCTGGCCGGAGCGCGTGTCCTGGTGCTAGGCTATGCCTACCTGGAAAACTCGGACGATACGCGCAACTCGCCCAGCGCGGCGCTCGTCGCGCGCTTGCAAGAACGCGGCGTCGAGGTCGTCATCCACGATCCGTATGTGCCGGTATACCAGGGTGATGTGCTGGCGATGGCCCAGGGCTGTGACGCGGTCGTGGCGATGGTGAAGCACAGTGCGTACCAGGCGCTAAACTTGGCCGCGCTCCAGGAGGCGTTGCGCGTCTCCGTGTTGGTGGACGGGCGGCGGGTGTTCGATGAAGAATCCGCGCGTGCAGTTGGTTTCATTTATAGTATAGTAGGGAGCAGAAGTTAGTTAAGGGGAAAGTGAGATGACCACACAAAAGTACCACATTCAGGTGGGCCTATCTGAAGAACAAGGGCGGTTGATGGATGATTATTACTACCTGGTGGCGCGTCCCTGGCGGCGGCAACTTTATCTTAAGGGACGCAATATGACTGTGGGGCAGGTCGTCGCCACGATGCAAGCCAATGCGCTTTCGCCAGAGGAAGCGGCCGAAGATATGGACTTACCGGTAGCGCAGGTGCGTGAGGCATTGGCGTATTATGATTTGCACCGTGATTTGGTAAACTTAGAGTTACGTGAGGAAGCCACCCGCGTGCGGGAGAGAAAGTCGGCTGCGGAAAATGCGAATCTACCTGGATGATTGCCCTACAGTAAGCGCTTGAAACGTCAGTTGGAGGCTGCCGGCCATCAAGTTCAAACGCCATTCGAGACAGGCATCCCTGGCCAACCGGATGATGTCCATTACCGTTATGCGGCGCAGCACAAGTGGGCGTTGCTCACTTACAATGCCGATGACTTTCTCAATCTGCATGAGCAGTCGGCGGCGCACGATGGTATATTCATTGTATACCGAGACGCTGATATAACCAAAAATATGGCCTATGCGGATATCGTGCGGGCTATTGGGAATTTGATAGCGGCCGATATGCCCATTGTGGGCCATATTTACGTCCTGAATGAGTGGCAATGGTGAGAAGATTATGTTACGCTTTCCGTCAATGGCAGGCAAAAGAGATGATGACGCGGTGGTCACGATGGTAAAGCACGATGAATACCGGTCGCTGGATTTAGCTGCGCTCAAGGCCGCGTTGCGAACGCCGGTGGTGGTGGATGGACGGCGGGTGTTTGAGGCGGAAGTTTCGCGGGGTGCGGGGTTGAGAACTAATGAGGTGGGAATAGGTAAGTAGAAACCATGACACACATTCTGGTAACTGGTGGTAATGGCTTTATTGGTTCTCATCTTGTTGATCAGTTGGCTGAACAGGGTGGACATTCTGTTACAGTTTTAGATCTATATCCTCGTTCTTTTGATCCATCACCTGAGAGTGTTAACTTTATCCAGGGAGATTTAAGTAACATCGGGTTGGTGCGGCAGGTGTTAATAGATTGTGGTATTGAAGTTGTCTATCATTTGGCCTGGAGCACAATCCATGAGACTGCGTTAAAGGACCCCGCCGCTGACATTGAGTCGAACGTAGTGCCGACAGTACAACTACTAAACACTTGCTGTGATGTAGGTATTAAACGTGTTGTCTATGCTTCTTCAGGTGGAACCGTCTATGGTATTCCTCAAACGGAATTGATACATGAAGATCATCCTACGCGCCCCATTAATGCTTACGGTATCACGAAGTTAATGATTGAAAAGTATTTATATATGTATAAGCACTTGTATGGACTCGATTATTGTATTTTTCGTCCATCTGTTCCCTATGGCCCACGACAAAACCCCCACCGGCGGCAAGGCGCTGTGGCTGTCTTTGTTTATAATGCGCTTCATGGCAAACCAATAACTATTTGGGGCGATGGTGAGGTGACGAGAGACTATTTCTACATTAGGGATATGGTAGCAGCTTTTTCAACAGCTTTATCCGTCTCTTTGCCCCAAAACCCCATTTTTAATTTGGCGGGAACGCAAAGTTATACCTTAAATCAACTTGTGAGATTGATTGAAGAGGTCTTGGGGGTAAGACTTGACGTTCAGTACATGCCTGCGCGCAAATTTGATGCACAACAGGTAAAATTAGATATAAGTTTGGCGGCTGAAGTCTTAGGTTGGCGTCCCACGACCGAGTTTGCGGATGGTATTGTTCGCACAGCGCAGTGGATTGAGGCGAAGATCGATTGAGCATGGTGTTGCGTTTCTTTTCAATAGGTAAACTATTAGGGCTTTCTTTAATTGTTGGAATAATGGTGAAATTAGGTGATTTGACCACATATTTCAGATTGAATCTTTTAGCGTTATCTCAGTATGGAAATAACCTCTCTTCTGATTGTGCGCCCTTTATCGAACACCAGATAAAACTTGGAGAAACTGCGCTCGACGCCCAAAATTACGCGTTAGCGTACCGCTACGCTAACCGGACACTCACTCTCTCGGGCAAATTTCCCTGCCCGGTGCGTGACGCAACAATATTAAGTCCCGTCACCTCACAATGGGGCCATTTAATCCTTGAAATGAAAAATGTCAGTGAGGAGTCTTTGCCAACCTGGTTAGCCATGTGGTCTTGGGGAAATCATTGGCAATTGGTGCAAACGGTTGCTGTCGCAAGTATTGATCGCTATCCTAAGTCTCTTTGGGCGTATTATTACTTGGCGCAAGCCGAGTCATATTTGGGGAATTCTGAAGCTGTTCGTGATGTTTATTTGCAGGCGCTCGATATTTTTCCTGAAGAAGCTTTGTTGCATCGAGAGTTAGCGCGTTGGTACTATGCTCATAACGATAATGCACAAGCTTTGCGATGGTATCAATTTGCTTTGGCCCTTGAGCCAGATGAGCCAACGGCTTTGTTAGGAACGTGGCGTATACTTTCGGACGATGAGGTTTTTGAATTATCCGATCAGGACAAAGCAAGATTTCAAACTTTACTTAAGACTGCTTATCCCATTACTAAATACACCAAACCAGATGGGAGAAATTTTGCATTAACCCGGTATGTGTTCGATGAGGCACTTTTTACACTTAGCCAAGGCGTAGATATTGAATGGTTTGGGTTTTGGAATGCTTTCGATGAGTCTATTGAACCGGTGAATGGGTGGTTACAGGTAAATAATCTGTGGATGAGCCATGAACGGTTACAGAATTGGGCGCCAAATCCGCGGTTTGTATGGGATTCTATGTTGGGCGAGTCTATCTTGCCGCGAGGCTATACAGACCTGAGTGAAGAAGCTAGTTTGTCTGATCATGCGTTAATAACAGAACAACGAGGAACAGAAACAATTCACTGTGCCCAATTGCGGAACATAGCTACAGACCGCACCGGACTCTATACTTTGCCGATGTTTCTCTCAGCGAATTCTTGTTACTTTGAAAGTGGTTGGGTGAAAAGTTCTGTAGATGCCAATGCCTATATTGGGTATCAATGGCTAGACAAAGATGCTGAGAAGGTAGGCTATGGATATGTGGCCTCTGAAATTCAAGAAACAGATTGGCGCTCCTATGCGGGATTGGCAATACCACCACAGGAGGCGTATGGTGTGCGCGTGCGCGTGCTGAATAATCTGGCTAATGGGCCAGCGTGTTTCAGTGACATCGTGTTGATTCCACTCAACTGTCAATAGGATGACCAGTATGCCAGTAGTCGCCCATGGTATTTACACCTACGCCGATCGTTTTTCGCCTTTTGTTTATGATGTGATTGCAAATCATCAGCGTTATCACCCTATCATTTTTTCATGTGGTGTGGGTGTACACACAGTATATCGTCAATTTTCGGTCTATGCCCCTAATGCATTGGATAACAGGGGGCTACCCACTGATCCGAAAGGTTTTCGGCGTATTACCAGGCAGATTGGAAAACTCTTTTCTGCGCTAGGAATACGACAGTGGGTTCTACGGCAACTCAGGCGCAGAGGAGAGAATAGCTTCACTGAAGCGGCGCACAAGGAGCAAGTTCAATTGTTCCATGCCCACTTTGGCCCATCCGCTGTGACCTTTTTACCTCTCTGCCGTCAGTTAAATTTGCCCTTGATAGTTGCATTCTATGGATATGATGTGACCTCGCTGCCTTTGCAGGATGCGGACTACCGCAAGAATTTACAGGATGTCTTGGCCTATACTTCCTTTAGCCTCGCAATGTCGCACGATATGCGGGAGCGCTTAATTGAATTGGGCTGTCCTGAGCATAAAGTAGTGATTCATCATACAAGTGTAGATGTTAATAAGTTTGCTTATCGTGTCGTGCGAGAGAATCCCGAACCGGTCAGAATTTTGACAATATGTAATTATGTTGAGAAAAAAGGACTGCCATATTTGATTCAGGCATTGGCTTTGGTTAAGAAACACTCGCCGCGTGTGGAATTGCGTATTGTGGGGCGGCCTCACGAGGAAAATAACATAGTTCGTGAAGTGGATCGTTTGATAAGGGATCTGAGTTTGGATGATACAGTCGTTCAAGCGGGCTATGTCCCTTTTGAAACACTACCAGATGAGTTTGCGAACGCAGACATTTTCGCTTTACCCAGTGTCACCGCTGCTGATGGAGACCAAGAAGGTATTCCAACGGTGCTTTTAGAGGCGCAGGCGTGCGGCCTTCCGGTAGTTTCTACCTGGCACGCGGGCATCCCGGATGCCGTGTTGGATAACGAGACCGGGTTTCTGGTTCCTGAACGGGATGTGACACAATTGGCAGACCGTTTGTTGCAGTTGATAAAGGATAGCCGCCTGCGGGAACGGATGGGACGTTGTGGGCGCAATTATGTCGAGCAAGAATTCAATATCGTGCGGCAGATCGAACGGCTGGAAAATATTTACGACAGTATAAGTAGGGTATAACTTTATCGTATATGGAAAAAAAATCGGACATTTTTGTTAACCCACAAATTGAAGGTGTTTCGCTGGGCGGCGTCGCTGCGCGGAGTTTTTCCTGGACAACTATCTCAACTTTGGTCACGACAGGATTATGGGCCCTTATCAATGTTATTCTGGCGCGCATACTCTCCCCGGATGATTTTGGCCTAGTAGGACTCTCGGCTGTTTTTATCAATTTTGCTAACGTCATCAATCATCTGGGATTGACGGCAGCGATTCTTCGTCAGAAAGATCTGGAAGAAGCTCAGGTATCTACTGCATTCTGGATCAATATGACTGTTGGGTTGTTTTCGACTTTGATTTTATCCGCAACTTCAGGGATTATTGCTAAGTTTTACGAGCGGCCAGAATTGGCGCCGGTTATCATTGTGGCCTCCCTTTCTTTTTTCCTGAGTTCGTTTGGCAGTGTTCATCGGGCTTTATTAACAAGAAAACTGGAGTTTAAAAAACTGGCTTTGTTAGATATTGCGGCGCTGTTTGCTTCTGCCGTTGTTTCGATTGGATGGGCTTTGTTGGGAGGCGGAGTTTATAGTCTGGCTATTCAAGAAGTTGTGCGCGGATCGGTCAGAGCTATTTTGGGGTGGATCTTTTTATCTTGGACGCCTCAATTTGCTTTTGACTGGAACAAGTTTCGTCCTTTGTTCAAATTCAGTGCTACAGTTTTAATCTCTGATATAATTAATTATATCAGTGCGAGTATGGACCGTTTTTTGATTGGAAAGTTTGTTGGTGTCATTGAGGTAGGGTATTACAGCCTTAGTTATGATTTGGTGCGTTTACCTCAGGCAAAAATAGCGCCGCTTTTGAATAATGTGTCTTATCCTATTCTTTCCCGAGTTCAAGATGATCGAGCTAGATTGCAAAGAGGGTATTTGAAAACCATTCAATATATTTCTCTGTTATCTTTCCCAGCGTTGTTAGGATTGTCTGTAGTGGCCCGTGAGTTTGTTCTTGTAGTTTATGGTCAAAAATGGGAACCTTCAGTTGTTTTGCTACAACTATTGTCTGTTGCGGGTGCAGTCTACTCATTTGCAACCACGGTTGGATCATTTTTATTCCCGTGTGGTCGTCCAGATTTGGTCCTCAAAGGAAATATTTACCGGATCTTTTTGTTGGGCGGATGTGTTGCCATAGGGACGCGCTGGGGAGCTATTGGTGTAGCCGCCGCAGTTTCTATTTACACGCTGGTGTTCCTTTTCCCGCTGTATCTCTGGTTCCTGTGGCAGGCCGGCAAGTTGCCGCCCTTGAATGTATTACGCGCTTTAGGGCCGGCGTTTTTCTGCTCGCTCTTTATGGTTGGAATAATCATTGTGACTAAAGTTGTTTTTCTGGTGCCATTTCGATTGAGCAATTTATGGGCATTGACTATTGGTATTGTTGTTGGCGCTCTGGGCTATATTGCGGCCCTTTGGTTTACGCAACGCAAATTGTTATTCGAGGTAATCGATTTATTTGCACATCAAGTCTTACAGAGATTTGTCCGGATCAAGCCGCGCGTTTCATAGGGCAAATAGCAATGGTTATCAAAAAACAGACTTTATTAGGCATTGTTTTCTTTGTGGGAATTTTTTTGTGCTATATGGTTTACTTACTTGGTGTGGGATATACTTACTTGATAGTGCCTTCGTTGTTAACGTTCCTTTTAACTATATTGCTTTATCTGCCATTTTTTCGAGTGAATTTTGATATTGCTGAACCTTACTCATTCTTTGCACTGATGTATAGCGGGTTTGTGCTAAGTGCCGGCTATTCATTAAGTAAGAATGCTTTTATCCGAGAATTGAATGTATCTGGAGAACTCGGCGCCTCTATATTGAACAGAACCTTGGTTTTGTTGCTTCTGGGTCTTATCGCCTTTCAAATAGCATATTTGCCAGGTATGCAAAAGTTATTAAGAACGGCCAGGTCAATGGGATATAGAGTTCATCCTGACGATAAGGGTTATCAGCTAAAAAAAACGATGCTGCTTTTAATCAGCGTTTATCTTGTGGTAGGATTTCTAGGCTATTACATTTTATATGTACGTCCAATGGGCGGTTTTTTTAACCTTATCCGCTTATTTGGCGTCGGAGGTGTGGCGGGTGAGGTCGGCGCTTCCAGCATGTTTGCGCCTGTATTGTGGTGGGCGATTTTGTTATGGAACCGGTATCATCTTGAGGGATCCAAAAATATTCTTTTCTATCCCTGCCTGCTTTTTGTGTTGTTTACGCAGTTTGTCCGGGGCCGAATTCTCGGTGGAGTTATCACACCTTTACTCATGCTTGCCATTATGTGGCGGTATTCTGCTAAAGGGCGCTATAAGAATGTGTCAATTACGTCTTTGGCTTTGGTTATCTTGATTGTAGCCATTCTGGCATTTGGCGTATATGGCTACCGTCAGGCGTCACGCCTGGGGGAGCAGGAATATGCCGGGGAATACATTAAGACTATCTTGTCGCCAGAAGGGTTAGTTGAATATATTTTGAATTCGAATAATTTGCCTGGGGTTGTGGTGGTTTCACAGATTCTTCAGGGGGTTCCTGGTGATATTCCATACCAATATGGGAGAACCTTGTTGTTTTTCTTTGAACAGGCAATCCCTAATCAACTGGCGCCACAGCGTGAGGTTAAACCCACCGTGGGCGCGATGGTGAAAAATACCTGGTATGGCCCAAACCGGGGAAATCAACCCCCCACCTTCATGGGCGAATTATATATGAATTTTAGTTGGCCGGGTGTGATCGTGGGGATGTTTATATTTGGGTATTTTTGCGTTTACATGTATAAAAAACTTGCGTATCGGCGTGAAGATTGGTGGATTATCATTTATGCAGTCTTTATGACCAGATTTGTAATGCTGGCGGTTAAAGGGGAATTTGGAGATCATATGGCAGATGCGTTAATCTATGACGTTTTACCCATTGTCTTATCGGTAAAACTCGCGGAGATTATTGCTCGGTTTTCAGTTGTCCTGAAAACTAGAAGTTTATATGCTTGCAAAAACAGTGGCTTGGCTGACCACGATTCCCTGTGGTGCTACCGAATATAGGAAGTGTAGGAAATAAATAGGTTATGCCCTCAAAAAAAATAGTACATTTGACATCTTTGCACCGGCCTTTCGATACCCGAATTTTTTATAAGGAAGCCAAAACTTTGCGCAATGAAGGGTATACCGTGGTAATTATTGCGCCTGACAAGCCAGGTGGGCAAGTGGTTGAGGAAATCCATCTGAAAACGATAGCGGTTGCTTCTAATCGTTTTATCCGATTTACACATACATTGTGGCAAGTGTATCGTATCGCGCAAGATGAAAAGGCTGCTCTGTATCATTTCCATGACCCAGAGCTTTTGTTAGTGGGTTTATTACTTAGTATTCAGGGCAAGATAGTCATTTATGACGTTCATGAGGATGTTCCTAGACAGATATTGTACAAACATTGGATACCTCGGGTATTTCGTCGCTTGGTTAGCGGGTGTGTTGCATTTGTCGAGAGAATTGCGGCCTGGAAACTGAGCGGAATTGTGGCTGCTACGCCTCATATTGCACAGCGTTTTCCTTCTAATAAAACGGTAGTTGTGCAGAATTTCCCATTACTTGATGAATTAACGTCGCCAACAACCCCAAAATATACTGTCCGAGAACCGGTAGTTGTTTATCATGGAGTTATAACTGTTACCCGGGGGGTAAAAGAAATAGTACAGGCGATGGCATTGTTGTCAGAGGATATGTATGCGCGTTTGGTACTGGTTGGTGAGATTATTCCACATGACCTGGAAATGGAACTACGCCAGATGCCTGGTGGACAGTGGACAGAATTTATGGGCTGGCAGTCTCGGGATGAAATTAAGAAAACCTTGTCAAAGGCGCGCATCGGATTGGTCACCCTTCATCCGACTCCAAGTTACCTTGACAGCTACCCGGTCAAGTTGTTTGAGTATATGACTACAAGTCTCCCCGTCATTGCATCCGATTTTCCTCTATGGCGCGAAATTGTGCATGGGGCTGGTTGTGGTTTGTTAGTTGACCCACTTGATGCACAAGCTATAGCGCACGCAATAGCCTGGTTGCTTGAGCATCCTGAAGAAGCGGAAGCTATGGGAAAACACGGCCGACAGGCAGTGGAAAATTGCTATAACTGGGAATTTGAGGGTAAAAAATTACTTGAATTTTACGAGAAGTTGCTATCAAAGAAAGCACTGACACGACGGAGAATGGCATGAAGAAGACATTGATTATCTATAGCCCGGGTGTTTTTAGCCAGCGGGGGCATGCATTTGACTATGTTCAGGGCCTAGGAATGGCGTTGTCTATGCAAGATGTGGAGGTTCATGTACTTGGCTGGGATGGTCCACTCCATTTGCCGGGGGATATTTATGAGCATCGTGTACCGGTTGCAAATAGTCTAAATAGAACAGATTATCGTCGCTATGGGCTTTTGGGGGATGTTTTCTGGGGAGTTTTGCGTATACGACAGCAACGTGAATTATCTGAAGAACTATTACGCCTCCATAGCGACTTGCCGGTAGCAAGTGTTTTATTTGAGACTTTTGAATACGTGGATTTGGCCAGACTTTTGAAAAAGATTTCATGGCCGGATAAATGCTTCTGTATTTTTCACGATACGAATTTTAACATTCGACACACTTCAATCATCGCGGCGCTTTATAAGCGGGCAATGCGCTCCTATGCTCGGAATATTTTGAAGTCAGTCTCTACTGCTTATGTTCATGGTCAGGAGATGGCGAACAATTTAACTGCAAGTTTGGGCATTGTACATAAGCAAGAGTTGGTAGGAAAAATTTGCGTCATTCCTTATGGAGCGCCACACCCTGATGATGTGGAAATTGTAGATCGTCAGACTGCCCAAAGTGTGCTTGATTTGCCCCAAGACAAGAACATATTATTAGCATTTGGCACCTTGCGCCGCGACAAGAACTTCACTGTAGTGTTGCAGGCGTTAAACAGCGCGCCGGATTGGTGTTTGGTAGTCGCCGGACCGGAAGGTGACTACACTTATGCCGCACTGTTAGCTACGGCTAGAGAGCATAATGTCTGTGATCGCGTGCGGATTTTCAATGAATTTATCCCGCCGGAAAAACACGCTTTGTACTTTGGATCTGCTGATGTGGTTGTGAATATTTACGATTTAAGTGTTCGGCATGAAAGTGGAACTGCGCAGAAGGCCCGTACTTTCCTTAAACCCGTACTTGGTGGGGGAACTCCTGACTTAGGTAAATATATCACTTCTCAAGGTGTTGGTTGGTATGCAGATCCCTTAACATCAGAAACGATAGCTTCACTTCTCAATGTGATTGGTCAATTTGATGATTCGGAATGGCTGAGTATTCGCAATCGCATCTATCAGTGTGCGAATGAAAAATCCTGGAAGTCAATTTCGATCATTGTCCTTGAGAATAACTTAAGGTAGTTCAGGGTGGTTCAAATTACGGGATAAGGTGGAGGATAGCATCATACGAAAGGTAGAAAATGCATTTCAAAATCAAGGCAGATGGAACGACTCTTGTGGGGTGTCAAATTTGGCAGTTATCCAGGATACCCCCGAAAAATTCGTTATTGATCCCGAAAAACTTTCAATCGAAAAGTTAGATCTTATTAAAGCGATGTCAGACATAGAAAAGAAACAGATCCTTGAATTTGGTTCAGGACGAGGAGAATTCTCTGTTGCATTGGCAAAATTAGGCGGGATCGTAACTGGTATTGATATCGGGGAGAATTTAATAGAACTGGCTAGAAGAGTTGCTACAACCAACAACGTTGACTGCGAATTTGTTGTTGGCAGTATTGATAAGTTACAATTTGAAGATAACCTTTTTGACTTTGTTGTTGGTAACGGGATTCTCCATCATTTACCCAAAAAGGCAGTTCTAAATTCATTAAATGAAGCGTACAGAGTGCTAAAACCAGGAGGTATGGCTCTGTTTACTGAGCCAATAGAAAATAGTAGGGTTTTTGATTTTGTGCAGAATTTATTTCCAGTTGGTAGAAGGCCATCAATTTTACAGCGAGCAAAATGGATAGCATTTCTAGAAGCTGCTGATGATCGTGCCCTTTCCAATGCTGAATTAACTGATGCGAAAGGCTGTTTTAGGGAGATCGAGTTTAAATACTATGGGTTATTGATACGTTTGACAAGATTATTTCCTGGTTCAAAATTTAGACAATTATTGCAAACTATTGATTTGTTTCTCACGCATAAGTACTCTCCGATAAAGAAGCTGAGTCGAGTTATTCTTGTTACATATAGGAAGTAGAGTAGAAGCCCAAGTGGATCGGCAGGATAAACGATAGTTAATGCCATATCACTTAAAGATTTATCCGACGGGTTTAAATTGCGCGAAAAATTTCGATCTTATGAACTGGAGCATGATAGTATCATCCTAATGGGCGCAATATGTCTGTGATCCCTGACAAATAAAAAAGGGGGGGGATGCGTATAGTCTATCTTCACCAATACTTCAACACCCCCCAAGATTCCGGCGGCACCCGCTCCTACGAAATGGCGCGGCGATTGGTCGCGTATGGTCATCGCGTGGATATGATCACATCGCAGCGCGCCCTTCAGGGAGACGCCGCCCGTGGCTGGCGGGAAACCGAGGAAAGCGGCATCCACGTGCATTGGCTGCCTGTGCCGTATTCCAATGTAATGTCCTATCAGGAAAGAGTGAAGGCATTCTTCCAGTTTGCCTTCGGCGCGGCTCATAAAGCGGCTCATCTGAAAGCGGATGTGGTTTTTGCCACCAGTACACCCTTGACCATTGCGTTGCCCGGCATCTATGCCGCGCGCCGTCAAAAAATTCCATTTGTTTTTGAAGTGCGCGACCTGTGGCCGGAACTCCCGATTGCCGTGGGCGCATTGCGTAATCCGGCGCTCAAATGGGCCGCGCGTTGGTTGGAATGGCTGGCCTATCACGCTGCCGCGCACATCATTGCGCTCTCGCCAGGGATGGCGGAAGGGGTGATGCGCCGGGACATTCCGGCGTCGCGCGTCACCATCATCCCCAACAGTTCTGATGTAGACCTGTTCGACGTGCCGGCGGAACGCGGGTGTGCGATTCGGACACGATTGGGGCTATTGCCCAATCAACCTTTGATTGTCTACGCCGGCACATTTGGCTTGATCAACGGCGTTGGGTATCTGGCGGATCTGGCCGCAGCCATGCGGAAAATAGCGCCAGAGATACGTTTTCTCTTGGTGGGCAAAGGCGCCGAGGCGCCAAAAGTCACGCAACGCGCCCAGGAATTGGGCGTCCTGGATCAAAATCTGTGGCTCTGGGAGGCGCTTCCCAAAGCCGAAATGCCCAATTTGCTGGCAGCGGCCACCGTAGCTACCTCCGTGTTTGTCCCACTGAAACCGATGTGGAATAATTCCGCCAATAAATTCTTCGATGCGTTGGCGGCGCGTAAACCGGTGGCCATCAACTACGGCGGCTGGCAGGCAGATTTATTGCAAGAGACCGGCGCGGGGATTGTCTTGCCGCCGGAGAATATTGACCAGGCCGCACGGCTGCTGGCTGATTTTGTGCGGGATACAGATCGGTTAAAGAAAGCCTCCGCTGCCGCCCGTGACCTGGCCTACACCCGCTTTGCCCGCGACGCGCTGGCCGCGCAACTGGAAGCGGTGTTGCGCGGCGTGGTAGGGCAGGGGTAAAGGGGCTGACGTTTTATCTCCCTCGATAACCTTTACTGATTATTCATTAAGGCGTATAATGTGGTCATCCTGACCTGTTTGGGAGGGAACAGTGGATCGCTTTGTGAGCATGGTTGAGGCCAAGAGCAAGCTGGCCGAGTTGGTGGGGCAAGTCCAGTATGGCGGCAAGCGTTATATCTTGAAACGCCGTGGCGAGCCGGTGGCGGTCCTCATCGGTCTTGAAGAATACCGGCGCTTACAGGCTGGAAAGCCCGAATCTTCCCTGACGCCGGCGTTGCGTCACCGCCAGGAAGCGTTGGTGAGCGAGGCGCGCCGTCTTGAACAACGCCTGGGCGACCCGGTAGAGGGTTTGGCTGCTCTTTTCGAGGGGCTGCCGGCTGTTGATGACGTGTTTTGGGTAGAAACGCAAGAGGTTGGCTGATGGCGCTCTATGATCTGGCGGATTCAGCCACCCCCCTGCCTCAGCAGTTGGTGATTGATAGTTCCCTGTTATTGGCGCTGCGCCCCGGTGACGATAATCCCCACGCGATAGCGGCGCAGGCGTTTGTGCGCCGTTTGCGCCCATGTATCGCTGCTTTTGAACTGGTGGCCTGGGCGCCTTTGCCGGTGTTGCAAGAATGTTATCACATCCTCTTGACGCATCATTTACAGCATGCCTGGAAATCGCTTGATCCCGCCGCGCGCTTGCCAAATGGGTTGGCGATGTACAAGCATCAACCAGAGCTGTTGCGCGGTGGCTTTGCGGACATTGCGCGTTTTGATGACTTGTTGGCGGCTATCCCCTTGACCGTGGTGCGGCCGGAAGACCTCCATAGTGGGGATATTGCCGGGACTTTGTAGGAACGATTGCGCCATTTTGTCACGGCCTATTATCTGCTGCCTCAGGATGCAATGATTTTGGCTGAAGCTGAAAAACTGGGCGTTAGAGCTGTCGCCACGCTAGACGGCGATTGGCGCCGGGTGACTGAGTTTGATGTTTACACGGTTCTGGGGGGATGATGCATCAGGCGGCAGCATCAAGATGAGCTTGTGATACAATAAAGATAAATCCACTCGCGCTAATCTGAGGGGGATGGTATGCAATTAGTAGAAGCCTATTTAGTGGTTTTCTCGCCAGATAAATGAGCTATAATACCTCTCAAAAACTGGGAGGTAGCAATGCCAAAGCATGTGAAATTACGCACC
>JAFGFI010000188.1 GCA_016931185.1 Anaerolineae bacterium | reverse complement strand
TCCTCAACATCGTCGCCGGTGAACAGATCGAGGTCGTCGCCGCCAACCGTCTCGACCTCAACCACCTTCCCCCACAGATGAGGCACGTTGCGATACACGCCTAACTCAACCCCACCGGCCAGGTCAACCAGCGTAATCTGTACCTGGTCAGGCCGCGCGCGTTGAATCAGCGTGCAGATCAGGTTATGCAGAAACACCGACTTCCCGTAACCCGTTGTGCCAGCCACCAGCAGGTGAGGCATTTTGCACAGTTCTGCGTGCCGTAACCGGTGATTCACGTCAATTCCCAGGGGGATGTCTGTCGGGCCGGTGGACTCCGGCATCATCAGCAAGCAGTCAATATACTCTTGCATCTCCGGCTTGGGAGCGCGCTCGATCACGTACCAAAAGCCCTCGTCAGGCGTATTATGCACGTGCACCGGCTTTTCAACCGCTGACGCCAGGGTTGCAGTTACGTAGTCCTTTTGTAGCTCCAGGACGTTGTTTTGCCGTCCCCACGGCCTTTTAACGGTATCCACGCGCAAATAGAACGCCGTCGGAGAAGCCGACGTCTGCGCAAACTTAAACTTGCTCACCGTGCGTTTCTTCTCTTTAACCACGATGTTGTTAAATCCAAGACGGGTCAGGCAGTCAATCACCAGCCGCTCGTTTTTGCGTAGCTCGGAGCGTAGGTTACTCCGTAAGCGGGCCTCTAGTCGCTCGGAGAGCTTAAGCCGTTTGGATTGCTCACGGGCCAGCCGCTTTTCGTCACTGACATCTACCCGCGCGCGCTTGCGCTCATTCCAGCGTGCCCGCCATGGGGCAAGCCAATCATTGAGCAGTTCTACCGCACTGCGCTTAACGTCGAATTCTCTAGTAGCCATATACCACCCTCAGCTACGGTGATACCGTTCACGGCCTGGTGATAGTCCTCAACCTTTGCCGAACGGTACGTATCCAGCACCCATGCCATATAGTCTAGGTCCTCTTGTGGCAACCCGGCTAGGTACGAATAAGCCGGAAACCATACCCATTGCCAGCTAATTTTTTCCAGCCGGGCTTGCTGTACACCCAGCGCGTCCAATGTCTGCGCACTCAGGCCGCCGCCCTGCCGCGTGACTGGCATCACCACCACCGGCACATCCGGGTAATAAAGCAACATCGGCACCGCGATAGACCCAATGCTGTACACAATGTCATACGGCCCGGCCTGAATCGCGTCCAGTTGTTCCCACTGCGTACCGTGTCGCCCGTAAACCGCGTAACTGGCATTGCAGAGTACCCCGACCACGGCCAGCAGCCCAACCAATTGCTTGCCCACATCAGGACGCACCAGCAGCCCGCCCCAAGCAATAGCCAGGAAATATAGCCACGGCTGCAACGTCCTGCCGATCAACAGACCTGTGCCCGTTGCGTAGGACGCGCTCACAATCATCGCAGGCACGTATAGCAAAACGGCTAATGTAAACCGGTTCTTTTCAGCAAGTACAGCCCACGTCGTAACACCAGCAATCGCCAGCAAGGGCACTTGTTCCCAGGCGCGATCAATACCCGGTGCCGGTGGGTATACCGCGCGTAACACACTGTACGCCACACCGCGCAACGTGGGGAGCGCAGTCCAGTAACCGCCGGATAATGAGCGCGCTTGCTCGTAAAGCGGAAAAAACCACAGCGCAAACCACAGAAACGCCGCTATCGTACCCGCTAATACAATCGCGCTCACTGCTAACCGGTCACGCCGGTAGAGCATAAATGCCAATGCCAACGCCGCGTCATAAACGATCCCAATGTTGTGCGTCAACGCCGCGCCTGCCATACACAAACCTACTAACACAACTAAGCCAGTCCCGCGCCGATCTGTAACGACGCTGCCACCTGCTGGACGTCCCGCTCTAAACGTCTTTGCAGGTTTTACCTTGCGCGCAACACACCATAACCTAAAATCATCGCGTATACACGACATGCGCAACAGTGCCCACGCCGCTCCCAACACAAACACGGATAGCAAGCCGTACATTCTCGCCTCAGCACTGTGAAAGGCCAGGCCGGGGATGTACGCGGCAACAATGAGCGCAACTTCCCGGTGGCGTTGGGATAGGGACAGGCACCCTAGCACGCCCCAGAATAACCCCAACGCCACGACTGAAAGCAGCACCGACAGCAAGCGCGCTGCGGGTTCCATGGGCACGGCCAACACGTTCATGCCCCACAACCAAACTTTCAAAACAGCATAGTATGCAGGGGGATGCACATCCCCCGCCGTTGCATCAAGCAATCTCTGCCATGGGAGACGCGCTACCAGGACCGAAAACCCCTCGTCGTACCACAGTTTCTCCGGGTACACGGCTAGCCACACGCGCAAGATCAGCGCGGGTACTAATATCAGGCGCGATTTCTTCACTCACGACCTCCAACAGATACCGGTCCCACGAGATCAACTGCAACCGCACTGCCATCCGATCCACAATCCGCTGATTTAACATCCTCCCCACCTCCAAACAATAACGCTAATACCACGAACGCCGTCACCGTACTCCCTAGCTCCCAGATAGTGTTATCAACTAATTGATGGAACAACCATGCCAGGGATGCCAGTCGCGCCGGATTGCCGCGTGTCGTGAGTACGCGGTACACAATACTAACCACCAGCCATGCCCACGCAAACAACCCCGGTATACCATACTCAACCGCTACCGTTAGAGGTAGACTGTCTACCCGATGTGTCCACGGGCCAGATCCTAAAAACGGGTACTTCCAGAACGCGCGCGCCGCCTCGACAAACTCAGGGATGCGCACGCGCGTAACCGTGCCAGGCCGGAGTACCACCAGTAACCATAGCACCATCACGGCCACCATCACTACCGCGATCCATGACCATCCTGTAATCCGTGAACGCAGCCTACCGTCTTCGCCTGGATACCAGATCAGCATCACGACTACCGCTAACGTCAGCCCGATCATCGCACCGCGTGAGCCAGTGAACAACAGGCCGAACACGCCCCACCACAGCCATCGCCAGCCCCACTTGTAACCAAAGGGCACGGTCAACAGTAACCACGTCGCCAGAATGTTGGGGTTATGCGGACGCGCGTGGGTTGCGACACGATTCGCCAGCACGATCACAACCAAAACCGACGCCAGATAAGGCAGATAGCGCGCAAATAACGCGCGGTTACGCCACGCTAGTACAAACGCCACCGTGTAGAGTAACCAGCACCCCAGTCCGATCAGCGTTCCCACCGGCGTAGCTCCCAGGAGGGAAATACCGGATACCGCGCGCACCAGCATCGCGCACAGTACCACAAATACCGGATACCACGGCACATCTTCGCGCAACTCTACAAACCAGCGTTTGACCGCGATCATGCTAACCTCCAAACACACACAACAGCGTAACGAAACCTACCAAACCTAGCAGCATACCGCCGCGTTGCCGCTCTGGACTCAGTCGCACCAGCAGACCCAGCGCCGATCCAAATAACCAGATCTGACCGGCAACCACATCACGGGCCACCATCGCCAGCGTCCAGTTATCGGCCACAGTTCCCCCCGCTCAGGAGTGCAGAGACCACGAAGATCGCCAGCGCGTTGCACAGCACTAGGTAGGGAACGGCCAAAACTAACGCCACCCAGAAGATACGCTTTGCGTTTTGCGCAACCCAGGCGTTGATTTGCTCAACGGGTGAGGTCTGTTTCTGTTCGTTCACAGCCCTATCCGTTCCTTGACCACGCCAAAGCCTAGACCGCCCGTAACCGCCGCCGCCGTGAGTAGGGTAATACCCAATGGTGTAAAGACCTTGTTCAACCCAAACGGCAAGGTGAATGAGTCCATACGCACATCAAAGTATGCTAGCGTGAAGTAAAACACAATGAAGAACGCCAGCAATCCCAACACGATTCCCCACAAAGGGATACCTTCCAGCCATTCACCGATCCGATCTGCCATCCAACCACCTCCTAAACTAAGATACTCTGATAATAACAAAGTCACCCCCCTCGATTCAAGGGGGGTGACACAGTTTTTGAGGCTAAAAATCCACAATATAGCCCTAAAATGAACTACTTACTAAATACTACTATGCAAATACTACTATGTTTGTAGGGCTTGTTTAACACTGTTAAACGCAAAGCCACCGCTGTAACCGTACACGCTTCTGGCTATCGCTGTAACAGATAGGTTGTTAGCTGCAAGTCTGCGGATCTCGGATTCACGCGCTAAGCGTGCTGCCTGTTCTGCATTACACGCATAGAGTATGTCTTGTATCCGATCCAGTTCTCCCTCTAGATATACAATCTGCCGGTCACGCAGACCGATCTCGCGCTTCAAGAACTCGTTTTCGCTGATGGCTTGCCGTGCTTCTTTAAGTTCAGCATGTAACGCCCCTATGGTTCCTTCTAGCTCTGCGATTCTTTGTTTGTCGCGCATGATTCATCATTCTCCCACTCGTAATAACGCTCATACTCAAATTCACCTAGCGGATCGTCATCAACGATCTCGCCACAGTCGCCGCACACTAATTTTGTGTAGCCTGTCCCAGTCCAATACGTAAGGTGCTCGCTGCCGCATGCCCAGCAGCGCTGTTTTTGTTCGCTCATAATTGCTCTCCAAAGTTATTATTCACCGGGCCATAGTTGCTATGCCCGCGCCGCAGCTGGTCCAATGCTCCCAGCCTGACATAAACCCGCAGCATCTCAGGGCCAGACCAGCCGCCCAACGTCAACAGTCGTTGTTCATCACCGCCACTTTCTACCCACCAGGACGCAAACATCTTACGCAATAAGTGAGGGTGTACGCGCCGGGGGTTAAGGTCAGCATCCCGCGCGCGCCGCTTGAGCATGTGATAGACCGCGTGATACCCCATCGATCCTTGTTCTCCCACCCACAGGGCCGGATCCGCGTCCTCGCGGCTGCTCAGATAGACATACAACGCTGCCGCTGATGTTGTGCCCCAGATTACATACCGGCTTTCACCGGCCTTTGTCGTTTCCGCGTCCAACAATGCCCACGCGCCCTCGTCGTCAAAGACTACCTGATCCCGTTGCAACATGGTGAATTCCTTGCGCCGCATGCCCGTATCTACCAGGGAGAGAATGATCGCGCGATCTCGCAGTCCCCACTCCCCGGTACACGCCGCGATAAGTTGCGCGAATTCGTCACGCGAAAGCAGCGTTTCCCAACGAATGGACTTCTTAGGAGCGGCAATCGCCAGGGCCAGGTTCTCACGCTGATAGCCCTCAACATGCAGCCAGCGCAGAAACGCCCGCAGATACCGCACATGTAGGGCTACCGTCCCCTTCGACCAGCCCGTATCTCGCAGATCAACCACGTACTCACGGACCAGATCGCGGGTCAGCCCGGCCACATCTCCCTGATACCACCCGGAGAAACGGGATAACACCCGCTCATAGTCCGCCAGCGTCACTGTACTCAGTTGATCCGCGCGTTTCGCCGTCATGATTTTATCAATTGCTTCGGTTAGTTTTATGTTCATAGTTCTAACTGTCTCAACTGTCTCAACTGTCTCACTGTCTCACTGTCTCAAACTGTCTCAAGGGTATAGGTATCATGAAATAGTGTACTCTTGAGACTCTTGAGACAGTTATAAATTTTAGGCTAGTTTTCTAACCATTGCCACCGGTTTTCAGGGTTACGGCTGCCGTCTGTATCCTGGATCTGAGGAAGTTCCTTCCGTGCCCGGTAAACCATGGGCCTGCTGTACCCCTCATTCGTTGCCTCGCGTATGATCTCTTTGGGCCGTAGAGGTTCCTCAGCGTCACGTACAAACGCCGTGAGCCACAACTTGCACTCGTCAATCTTCGTCGGAGCTTTGTAGGGTTCTGGGGCTTTTTCTTCCCACTGCACCATTACCCCCCCATCGTGGAGGGGTAATAGCTCACAACCTACCGGGTCAGGGTGACGGCACAGGTTTGTTTTGAGCACGGCCAGCTTGCGCGGGCCGTTGCGGTCAAATTCCGGGCCGGTCTGTACCACGCTCAACCCCATCACACTCCGGGCCATCGCCGTAATGTGCGTGCTGCCGCGAAAATCGTCTATGCCCACGTCCATAATGCCCGGCAGGACGACCATCTGCGCGCCGCTGCGTTTACGCAGATGATGGATAAGCAGAATGGCGATCTGGTACGTCGTTGCCAGGCTATTGAGATACCCTAGGATCGCGCGCACATCCTCAATGGAGTTCTCGCCCTTGCTGGTAACACTAGACAAGCTATCTACCACAATTAACGCCGGTCTGACGGTTTCAATCATTTGCCGTAGCAACTCCTGGTACTCAATCCGTGAAAAATCGATCATATCATTGGGTCGTGGGAGGAGCAAATATAGGTTCTTCGTATCCATCCGCCATCGCTCGGCGCGTTCCTTGATCAACTGGGGTACCACTTCACCGTCAATGTAGATGACCGGCTGCCCTTCCTGGTGAGGATTGAACGCGCCATTCGGGAACGGCAAGCCGTGCAGAACTCTTTTGGTTAGATCTAGCGCGATCATACTCTTACCCGCCCCAGGAACCGCGCCTAGCAGGGAGAGCATACCACGCGGTATCCAGTGTTCCCAGAGCCAGTGAATTTCAGGGAGCGCGCTCGCCAGTTCAGAGAAGGGTTGGAAACTGGCTTGCTGTTGTGTGGATTGCAGTAGCTCGGCCATGCGTGTCTGGATATAGTCCGCTGCTTCCCCTAGGTCTCTACCTTCGTTGAAGGCCAACTGCCCGACGTCGCTGATCAGGTCTAGCAACTGCCGCCGTTTGTGTGTGTCCAGCACCATGCGCGCATACGCGTCTACATTGAACGCGCTGGGCGTACTCTGGATCAACTGTGACAGGTACGTCGCACCGCCTACGAATTCCAGACGTTCTATGTTTTCAAGATGGGTCGCTACTGTTAAAAAATCAATGGGCGCTCCACGAGAGTGGAGCGCCAGACACGCCTCGTAAACCAGCCGGTTGCGCTGTAAGTAGAACATCTCCGGCGTGATGACCGCCTGCACTTTGTCCAACGCAAAGGCTGAGTCAATCAAGATCGCGCCTAGAACGGCTTCTTCGGCTTCGGTATTGTGGGGAATCGGGTTATCTTTTGTTGTCATGCTAACCCCTCGTTATACATCTTATACACCCGCGCGCACTCCTCACACACGATGTCGCCGGTGTGACCTTCCTCTACCTCGACCTCGATCCCACACCACGCGCAGTGCGTTGTTACCGTTTCGAGATCAGGATCGCCCAGCTTGCGCTCAAATTTCACCTTGACCGTCTGTAACTGGCTACATTCAGTACACTTAACGTCTACGATCACCGTGCCGTCGTCATCTACAAAGACGGCGTCAGCTTCCATCACACAGCCACACTTAGGGCATGGCTCGATTGTAAGTATCTTGCTGCTCATTATTAGCTCCTTTGATTTGTTCTTCTTCCCCTATCAATGCCTGTATTGTCGTGATACGCTGCGGGTCAATATGTAGTAGTTGACCTCGTTTTAGTTTAGGGAATGTCTGCTTAACAAATACACGTCCATTGTGACTGACACCCATCACCGTTCCAGAACATGTAATTGTTCCACTAAGCCAAAGTACGTCTTGTCCGATCTGAAACATTATTTCACCTCAATAATCACGGATGTGTGTCCGTAATGTGCTATGTGGCAAGACTCGCAAAAATTACCTAGCGGTGTGTAGTAACGCGCCTTGATTCGCTTACAGCAACTGCAGAAACGATACAGACGTGAACGCATACGCCACAAAAAGGCATAATCCCGTTTCATCATTCACCTCCAAATAATGTAGCTGTTGATTGACATCCACGCCGGGCACAGCAAACCGCAATTGCACCGCCCTTCCACTGGGGTGACATTCATACGTTGCCGGGGCCTGGCAATTGAAACGCTTTTCGTAGAGCGCGCGGGCCACGGCTACTGACTGGGCAAGCCGCGCGCCGTCCTCGAACACAAATATTGGGACGCTGAATAGCCAGAAAGTTGTTAGCTCAGTCATCACTCGCCTCGCCTTCAGGTACAATCTCGTCCAGGGTTAAACACACGGCGTCAAACGTTTCCATGTCCCAGGGGGGGATCGTTCCTGTTAAATAGATGCTGGCTAATAACTCTGCGATAGTTTTCAGTAGTAACTCGGTAGCTGTGTTAAATTCATACACGGTGGTCATACTTCCTCCAACGTCAATTGTTCGGCATTGTGCCGGTGGGCAGTGTAGTACCGCAGTTGCTCCAGGTAGCTACGGCGTGAGTCATACAGCAGCTCGTCATCTTCTGGGAGGAGATCGGCCTCCGGTAGGGGGAATTCGTCCTCGATGTCGCGCCCGTTTGCTTCTAGCTCTGTGTATAGCTTGCCATATACGCGCTTGCCTAACCGCCGTATGTCGTGCAGTTCTTCATTGTAGGCGTCGAGTTCGTCCCGGAACTTGCGTGCCATTTCTGCAAAGCGCGCGCGTGTTTCCTGGAAGCGGCCCAGGGTTTCCTGGTACGCTGCGTTGAGTACATCAAACCGCCAGGTATACGGCTCGTAGGTGTTCGCTTCGTCGCTGCTTAGTGCATATTGCGCGTTGCGTCGTACCCGTTGTGCCCGGCGTTCCAGGTAGGGATCGTAGTACTGTAGGATGGTTTCCATGACGATACGCTTTAACTCGCCAGGATGCAGCGCCTCAAGCGCATCTAGCTCGACCTGACCGGTTCCGTACGCGGCCTCAAAGCTTGCCTTCCTAAGGTCAGAGTCCTTAACTGGCACGCGAGGGAGCTTGTACTGCGCGACTTGATCATGGGTCAGGGCTACCGGTTCCAGGCGGATGTCTATATCAACAAGATCGTCCAGCTTGCGCTGGTAAAACTCAACCTTGCGGGCAATGCTGATGGGCATCCCCAGACCAGCCGGGTCAAAGTCGCTCACGTAGAGAATCCGGGCCAGGCGATCTGCTTCCCGCGCGCGTTCCAAAAACTTGATCACCACCGTGATAGATAGCTCACCCGCGCCGGTGACGAGATTCACGCCGTAGAGACGGCATAGCGGTTCCAGCACGTCGTTCATCGTTGTCTTCTCGACCCACACTTCAACCAGGTACTCCTGTTGGATGCCGTCATAACCCTCAACATAGTAAGATGGGGGATGAGGGAGTGATCTGGGCAGGTCTGGCAACTCAGGCAGGGTAGGAGAGGTTAGCGATTCCCATTCATCGTCAGCATAACCGATGTGCCAGCCCGGTGTAGGATCGTCATACATCCAGTCACCCGGCTTGGGGAAGCGTGCGTTAATGACGGATTCCGGGTTACGCCGGTCTACAAATGCCTCCACGGGCACTAGGTCCAAGTACCTGGCCCATTTCGCAGCGTTATTGAGATAGTCCCAATGGTTCTGGGTATTCTCATAGATGCCGCTGCCGTTTGGCATCTGTACTGGCGGGTCTTGGGAAACGATTTGATAGTGGATGCGCCGGAGATGCACGCCGGTGGTGTAGCCAAAGCGTGCCCACAGATCGGCAAACCACTGCGCGGCCTGGATCTCGGAGGGGCGCCCGGTGTAAAACGGGTCATTCTGGGGCGCAAGGGCCAGCAGATCGGAGACCCTGACCCCTTGCTCTTTCGCCTTGCGTTTGAGTGCGTCGTAATTGTACATCATAGCACTCCCTCAAACAGATCTCCCTGCACCAGCACAGTGACAGGATTCCAGGGGATACAACGACACCGGTATAGCTGCTTGGCGCGCCGTAGCCCGAAGAAGGTCACGATCTCCTGTTGTGCCCCCAGATCGCCCAGCGCCGCGCGCGTGAAAGCGAGTTTCCAGGCCATCGCGTACAGGTCCAACAACGGATCACCGGTCGTTCCGGCGAGTTGGGGATGATCCCCTTCGATATAGCGTACTGCTGACATAAAAAAACCTCCTATTTGTCTAATAGGGGGTAGGCTTGTGGTATAATCTCACCACTGGGGCCTAGCTCCCCGGTCACGTCCCCGGCCTGGTTGCTCAGGCGCGGGGACAAACTACGAATTTAACGCTTGTTGCATTTGTGCTTTGCGCCATTCCTGGATGATGATGCGTAATGCCGCGCTCACCGACTTAACCCCGGATTTTTCAGCCACTTCGTGTACAGCTTGCCAATCACGCGGGTAGAGGGAGACGTTGCGTGCCTTAACTTTGACGATTTGTTCACTCATACTATGTACCTCCTAGTATTTTGACTGTAGCGCGTTTTTTTTTGAGCTATGACGATAAAACATACCTATGCACTCTAAAAATCGCGTCTACGAGCAAATTTATTGGTTTGCGTAAGTATCCTGTTGGTTATTTATAATAACCTATGGGAATATTATAGCACGACTTGCTAAAAATTGTCAAGAGGATACTTTAAAAAGCCCACAGGAAAGCGAAATAGAATTAAAATGTATCCTACAGGATACATTATGGATTTTTCAGAGTGGATAGAATCAGAGATGGAGAAACGTTCTTGGAGACCTGCTGATTTAGCAAAGAGAGCAGGTTTATATCCAGCAACGTTAGGTCGCGTTTTGAGTAGAGAGCGACAAGCTGGGCCTGATGTGTGCAATGCAATAGCTCGTGCGTTCAAAGTTCCGCATGAAGATGTCTTTCGTTACGCTGGTTTGTTGCCCCCACTACCAGAAGGTGGCGGCGATCTTTCGTTTGGAGAACTTTTGTCATACATGAAACGGCTCAGTCCTCAGACTCGTCGTGAGATTCTTGAGTATGTGATCTTTCGGTATCAGCGCGAACAAGATGCTCACGACTATGTAGCCAACTCAGGAGATAACACGGCCAACGGTAACGCGGGGCCAAATACAGTAGCAGTGTACTAACTACAGGGTACTTAGATAAAAAATCTAGCATTACGGTATCCTCCAAGCAAAATACCATAATACTATCAGGAGAAGCATGCACCCTCAAGACAAAATTATAATCCCATTGATCGTCTTAGGATTTGTTATGAGTATGATAGTGATTATTGCCTATGAAGTTACTAAACGCTGGCAATATTTAAGAGACCATCCAGAAGCACGAAAACCACAAGCTAAGTTACCCATAGGTGATATTGGGGATGGAAAGACAATTGTAGTCATAGACAAAAATCCTGCTGGGTGTATTGATAACTTGTTTAAGCTGACAGCAACATCAACAATGGGATGTTTAACGCTTTCAATTGGAGTTTCATTACTGGGATCGTGTTTTGGATTAGCGGTGATCGTTGGCTTTCTTGCTATCACTGGCATGACGCTTTCTGAGCTTTTGCGTAGCATTGGGAAATAGTTTTAACGTGCAAGGCCTTGTTGTAGGGCCTTGCTATTTTATAGCAAAACTCACCAATAGCAAGTATTGGTGAGTTTTTAAATAAAAAAAACTATGCCGTATCCAACATTGCGTTTTTTACTACACGTCCCGCGCGTTGGGTATTATCCGTGTGCTGTAATACAGTTTTGTAAATGCAAGTGGCAAGCTGTACATCTGCTTCATCAAGCTCCAGCCTCTTGGATTGGTGGTTTAATACGCGCAACAAACCCCGATCCGCCCAGCGCGCCAGCGTTTGAAAGGCAATGTTGTATTTGCGTGAAGCTTCCATCAAGCGGATCGGCTGCCCGGTCAGGTCTGGATCGCGCTCAAACTCAACAGTTATTGTCTTCTCGATTACGGCTTGAATCTTCATTACTCACCTATGAAACGGCCCGGCCTGCAAAAGGCCGGGCCACAGTGTTCTAGCTGGGGCGGCACGACTCGAACGTGCGAATACATGGATTCAAAGTCCATTGCCTTACCAACTTGGCCACGCCCCACTATACCTCTTGTAAAGAAGTATGGGTGATATTATACTACAAATGTAGTATTCTGCAATAGGAGGATCAGGGGCTTGTCATTCTTGCTCCGAGGAGAGCGTCAGTTTTCTATTTACCGTATGCGTTTAGTTTTGTGAGTAAACGGCGCTATTGACGGCAACAAAGCGGCTAAAGCTGCAGGAAAGAGGTGTTTTTGTCTGGATTAGGTGACAGAGAACGGTAATCGCTCACAAAATTAAACGGTTGCGGCATATTTTCGATCTATTGGGACTACAAAAGTAGTCTTGGCATTTAAATAAGAAAGGAGCTTTGGATATGAATCGACGTTTTAGAACCCATGATCTGCGCCAGGTTATGGTGTTGGATGGAGTGTGGGATTTTGCTTTTTTGGGGGATGTAGACCCGGATACGGTGGATGTTGGCGCTATTACGTTTGAGGATCGTATGGCCGTCCCCGGTTGTTTTGACGCGACGCCTGTCTATGCCGGGCAGCGAGGGTTGGTGGCCTATCGCACCCGGCTGTCGTTGCTTGACGCAGCTCCCTATCGTCTGGTCTTCGATAGTGTGCATCATTGGTGCCGCGTGTTTGTGGATGGAGGCCCCCTGCGCGATCATGTGGGGGGATTTACACAATTCGCCGTGGATTTGCCGGATCATCCCGTCGGAGAAGTCGCGCTGGTGGTACTGGTGGACAATCGTTTTGACTATGAACGTTGCCCGTTGCATTTGGAATATTTTGACTGGTATCACTTTGGCGGGATCACGCGGTCTGTCACGTTGCATCGGCTTGGGGATATTTGGATTGACGGTGTACAAATCGTCACCCGGGATTATCAGACGCGCGCGGTTGCCATCACCATAGATTATGGGGCTGTGGTGGCCCGTGGCGGGATGCCACTGACGCTTACGTGTGATGGGGAAAAGGTGCTGGCGACGACGGTGGACATTTTCGCGGATCATGGACAAGTGACGTATACGTTGCATTTATCCGAAGCCGCGCTTTGGTCGCCGGACGCGCCTCATTTGCACATGCTGCACGTCAAACTGGGCGATGATGATATGCGGGAGCGGTTCGGTATTCGCCAGGTCCGGGTCGAGGGGCAATCCATCGCCATCAACGGGGGCCCCGTGCAATTGTTAGGTGTCAATCGCCACGAAGCGCATCCCCAATTTGGGCACGCCTTGCCCGACAGCCTGCTTGTGAGTGATGTACAGCAATTGCGTGACCTGGGCTGCAACTTTGTGCGGGGCAGTCACTATCCCCAGGATGCGCGTTTTCTCGATCTGTGCGACGAAGCAGTCCTTTGCGTCTGGTCGGAATCCATTGGCTGGCAGCAGACGGCGGAACATCTGACCGACCCGCATTATCTGGCCGCGCAAGAGAGCAACATTGCGGAGATGGTGCGGGGGGCGCGCAATCATCCCTCCGTAATCCTGTGGGGTATCCAAAATGAGAGCCATAGCAACGATCCGGAGTGTCGCCCGGCCTATGCGCGGTTTCTCGGCCAACTGCGAAGTCTGGATGATAGCCGTCCCCTCACCTTCGCCAGCAACCATCCGTTTGACGATGTGTGTCTTGATCTGGCGGACGTGATCTCCATCAACTGTTATCCGGGTTGGTATGGGGGCGAAATTGAGGATATTCCCGCTGAGTTGGACCGGATTATCGCGCGTCTGGATGAGGTGGGACAGGGCGATAAGCCGCTCATCATCTCCGAGATCGGCGGGGGCGCTATTTATGGTTGGCGGGATTGGAACGCTACGCGCTGGAGTGAACAATACCAGGCCCGGTTACTAGAAGTTGTGATCCGCCATTTATTTATAGACGGCGCGCGCGCTTGCGGGCTGGCGATCTGGCAATACTGTGATATTCGCTCTTCACAAGAGGCCCGGCGCACGCTGTTCCGCCCGCGCGCGTTCAATAATAAGGGGTTGGTGGACGAGTACCGGCGGCCCAAGCTGGCGTATGATGTGGTGAAGCGGTTGTACCATCAACTTCAATTATAACATCAGGTGACAGGGTGACGGGGTGACAAGGTGAAAGATTCCTTATATTGCCTCGTCACCCCCATCCACTATCTACGATTTACCGTCTACCCTCTCTTCAATCAAAGAAATCTTCATCCCCTTCCGGTAGATATTGCCGGGCCTTCTCGTTGAAGTCCACGCCCAGGCCTGGCGTATTCCAGACTTCGATGTGGCTGTCTTTGACGATGGGATCGGGCAGACCGTTGATGATGTCATACCACCAGGCGGGGTCGCCGGTGGGATATTCGAAGCCGATGTAGTTATAGGGCAGGGTCGCGCCCACTTGGACGAGGGCTGCTAATCCGATAAGCCCGTCGCCGGTGCCGTGGGGGGCCATCAAAATGCCGTGCAGGTCGGCGTATTCCGCCACCCACTTGAGTTCGGCAATGCCGCCGACGTCGGCGGGGTCCGGCCCGACGATGTTGATAGCTTTTTTCTCAAATAGCTCCCGGAAGTTCTGCCGCAGGTAGATTTGCTCCCCGGTGTGGATAGGGGTTGAGGTGCTGCGCGTCACTTCACGGTAGAGGTCGGCCATCACGTAGGGGGTGTAGTCCCCCGTAATCATGTCTTCCAGCCACGCAATGTTGAGTGGCTCCAGCGCCTTCGCCAGGCGTATGGCATCGGGGACCATAAATCCTGGGCCACAGTCTAGGGCCAACCCCACTTCGTCGCCCAGTACATCCTTCATAGCTTCAACGCAAGCGATGATGTGTTTGAGTCCCCGTTCGGTCAACGGGCCGCGATTGGGATGTGGCGCGCCACCCTGTTTGTTGGCGTAGGAGAAATCGGGGACAGCATCTATCATGTGTGTGCCGTGGAAGGCGATGCCCTGCTTAATCAGGCCAAAGTTTTCCGGCGATGCCTTCATCCGTGCCATATTCTCAGCGTAATGTTCCGGTTCTGCTCCCCGCATTTTAAAGCGCACCGCGCCGTTGTAAACGCGCACGGTATCGCGTACTTTGCCGCCGAGCAGTTTGTAGACCGGCACGCCGGCTGCCTTGCCCGCGATGTCCCAGAGGGCCATTTCGATACTGCTTACTGCCGCTCCCCAGGGTTTGAAACTCCCCATCCGCCGGATCTTGAGCATCACGCGCTCTACGTCGGTGGGGTCCTCACCCATGAGGTAGGATTTGTAGAACATCACATGCGGTTTGAGATACGTCTTCGCTGCCTCCGCCTGCCCTAGCCCGTAGATGCCCTCATCGGTCAAAATACGGATGACGGGGTTGCGGCCAATCACGGTACATTTCAGATCGGTGATTTTCATAGATATGCTCCTGTGTTTACGAAATGGGTACGTCAAACGTCAGATGTCAAAATGCACTCACATTTGACGTTCTATGGGACTCGTTCGCCGCGCGCGGTTTCAAAAAGCGTGTACCATTCGTCGCGGGTTAAATCTACTGCATCCGCCAGGCAACTTGCTTTGACCCGCTCCGGCTTGGTTGTGCCGATGATGGGTTGGATGTGGGATGGGTGGCGCAATAACCAGGCCAGCGCGATTGCTTCCGGCGTTGTGTTCTTTTCAGCCGCCATGCGCGCCACAAGCGTGGCAGTTTTTTGGATGTGGGGCGCGCTGTTTGCCGGTGGAGCGAAGATCTGCCCGCTCGCCACCGGCCCCCATGCCTGGATAAGGATGCCATGGAGGCGGCAGTAATCAAGTATCCCGGACGCAAGGGCGGTGGGTTTGCCGGGGATGTTGGCAACGATGCCCTCGCTAATAAGGTAAGGGTGCAGCAAGCTTAGTTGTACCTGGTTGACGATAATGCGTTGATCGGCGTAATCTTGCAGCAGTCTAATCTGCCCGGCAGTGTGATTGCTCACACCGAAGTAGCGCACTTTGCCGCTGGCATACAGGTCATCAAACGCGCGGGCGACTTCTTCCGGTTCCGTCAACGGATCAGGACGGTGCAGCAGCAGGATGTCCAGGTAATCGGTTTGTAGACGGCGCAGACTCCCTTCAACCGAAGTCATTATGTGTTCGTAACTGAAATCGTAGCGAGCAGGTGCGCCGGGCGGATCATCCTGGAAGCAGATGCCGCACTTGCTTTGGAGTACGATCTTGTCCCGTGGCACCGTGCCCCAGACGGCAGCGAATGCTTCTTCAGATTTGCCGCGCGCATAGATGTCGGCGTGATCGAAGAGTGTAATGCCCTGCTCGTAGGCCGTAGCCACCACACGCACGGCGGCGTCCTGGGTCGTCTGCGCCAACGGTTCATTGCCCCAGCCCCCGCCGATCTTCATACAACCGTAAGCGAGACGGGAAACGGTTAGGTCTGTGTAAGGAATTGTATAAGTCTTCAAGTTTTACCTCCCTTGAAAATAGCGAATTGCGAATTGCGAATTGCGAATTACGGGTGCAATTTTCATCCTACTGCTGGTGAACGCACCGCGTTAATGGGTAATTCCTCTGAAAATAGACCGCTAAAGCGGTAGGTAAAAGAGGGTATTGTTGCGGGCGGTACTCCGCCCGCAACAATACCCCTTTATATCTTGGCCTTTAGGCCATAAATTTTCATTGAACTGCTGGTGAACGGTTAAACGGTTAATGAGAAATTCCTCTGAAAATAGCGAATTACACTGTAATTCGTAATTCGTCCTCTCAGCCATCCAACTCCACACGATGTCTGCGATAATATTGGAATATTACTTTTTACCGCCCCATCCATCCTCCGTCCACAGTCACAATCGTGCCGTGGACATAGTCCGAGGCGTCCGAAGCCAGAAAAACGGTGACGCCTTTAAAATCCTCCGGATCGCCCCAACGTCCCGCCGGGATGCGCTCCAGGATTTGGCGGCTGCGGGTGGGGTTATTGCGCAGAGCCTCTGTGTTGTCCGTGGCAATGTAGCCTGGCGCGACCGCGTTGACGTTGACACCCTGTCCCGCCCATTCATTGGCGAAGGCCTTGGTGATCTGTCCGATCCCGGCCTTACTCGCGGCATAGCCCGGCACCATAATTCCACCCTGGAAGGTAAGCAGCGACGCGGTAAAGATCACTTTGCCTTTCCCTCGCGCCAGCATATCCTTGCCAAACTCGCGGGTGAGGATAAACTGCGCCGTCAGGTTGACCTCGATGATCTTGTCCCAATATTCATCGGGATGCTCCGCCGCCGGTTTGCGCAGGATGGTGCCCGCGTTGTTCACCAAGATGTCCACCACCGGGAAATCTTGCTTTACCGCTGCAATAAAAGCATACAGCGCGTTCCTATCCGAAAAGTCGCACGTATAGGCCGCGAATTTGCGTCCCAGGGCCGTCACCGCCTGCGCCACATCACTACCTTTTGGCTCCAGCGATGCGCTCACGCCGATAATATCTGCGCCGGCCTCCGCCAACCCTTCGGCCATCGCCTTTCCAATTCCCCGGCGGCAGCCGGTCACCAACGCCGTCTTTCCATCCAGCCTGAATTTGTTGAGAATCGACATAGTTATGCTCCTTAAACAATCAAGTAATAAATAATCTGTAATCCTGTTTTTACGAACACTGAATAAGAACTTTCATCACATCCCCGCCCGCTTCTAATTGGTGCAGACCCTCTATGAGTCGCTCAAGTGGGTAGACGGCGGAAATGATGCCGTCGAGGGGGAGCGCGTCACTAGCTGCCAGTGCGATGGCGGCGGCGAAATCCTCGCGTTCATAGACGCGCGCGCCGCGCAATTGCAGTTCGCGCCAGAAAAAACGGAAAAGGTCCACCTTGAGTGGATCGCTGAAAATGCCCACAACGACGGCCAGTCCGCGCGTGCGGAGCAGCTTCGTCATCATCTCCGCGCCGGCAGGATGCGCGGTGACCTCGAAGACCACATCCGCGCCCGCGCCCTCAGTGCGTTCTTCAACCCAAGCGGGCAGATCAACATCGTTGGGATTGACCACATCCAACCCCAGGCCCTTACCGATTTCGACGCGCAGAGGGTTGATCTCCGAGACAAGAACCGTGGCCCCGGTGTGTTGCGCGACCAGCCCTACTAACGTTCCGATCGGCCCGCCCCCCAACACAACGACGAAATCACCGGCCTTAACACCCCCCAGACGCACATCATGGCACGCCACGGCCAACGGCTCGACCAGGGCCGCCCGCTTAAGAGAAAGGTCAGCAGGTAGTGGAAAAATCGTGTACGCGGGCACAGTCCACGTACTCTGAAAGCCCCCCTGTGTATCAATTCCCAGAAATTTGAGGTTGTAGCAAATATGGCTGTGCCCGGCTTTGCAGGCCGGACATTTCCCGCAAGGGGCAAGGGGCATCACCGTAACCGGCTGTCCGACGGCAATTCCTTCTACCCCCTCGCCTATGGCCTTCACCGTGCCGGATACTTCGTGGCCCATGATTTGCGACTCGGCGACCCGCCAGTCCATTTTGCCATGATAGATATGCAAATCCGTGCCGCAAATACCCGCGTAAGCGATCTGCACTTCGACTTCTCCAGGCCCAGGAGCAACGGCTTCCACCTCTCCCACCCGAATCGTCTTGTTTTTCTCGTAAAATGTTGCCTTATTCATCACTGACTCCTTAACCGTAGTGTCGTGTCGATACTGTACCGAAGCCAGGGAAAAAAGTCAAGTGTAAGATGCGCTCGGGTGCCCGTTAAGGTTTCACATTCTAAACCCAGCCTCAGTAGATCGAAGGTATGCGTTTAGTTTTGTGAGGAAACGGCGCTTTAGCCGCTCCCAACGGATGGTAATCAACTGGCTGAGCAGTTACGAAGTTTATACTCAATGTTCAGGTGGGACGCACTTTGGCGCGCGATATCATGCTCATTTCATTTGACAGGGAAAAGGGGTCAAGGTAGACTTGAGGGGATGGAGGTGTGCGATGGCAAATGAGGCGATGACAAAACCTAATCCGTATCTTACCGATCCCACAGGACGCGAACATATACTTAAAGGCGAGCGTATTACGATAGGACGCGCGTTGGAAAATGACATCGTCATCACCAGCCGGCGGGTTTCGCGCGAGCATGCCTGCGTGCGGCGGGAAGGGTGGCGTGTAATCTTGGAAGATTTGGAAAGCACCAACGGGACGTATCTTAACAATGAACGGCTGTTGGCCCCCCTGCCGCTTCACGATAACGATCAAATTATGATTGGGGACGTAGTTTTCACCTTTCATGACCCGGATATTACTTACCGCGATACGGTTTTCCCTGAACTAGAATTGGATATTACGGCCGGCGTTGTGCGGGTAGATCGACAAATCGTTCAGTTATCGGCCAAAGAATTCGCGCTGCTGGCCTATCTTTACGAGCGGGGCAGCGAGGTCTGTTCCAAAGATGATATTGCAATGACCGTGTGGCCGGAGTATCCAGATGATGTATACGACTACCAGGTAGAAAATCTGGTGCGCCGTCTGCGCGCCAAGCTCGAACCCGACCCTGCCAACCCCCAATTATTGCTCACCATCCGAGGAAGGGGCTATAAGTTGATAACACGCGGATGAAAGTTTGAAACATATTCACGTATCACGCATTACGTTTCACGTCCCCCATTTTGATAGTGAATTGTTAGCTAATGGATAGGCAATCCCCCTGTGGATTTGCTAAGATTATCGTAGAAAGGTATGAGAACTATGCAGATGGAGACATCCATGAGCGCAAATATAATGACATTTTCTACGATGGGCAAATCCCAGATCCACGTTGGAGGACAGAGTATGACATCTGGGTCATTAGAAGGACAAATGTTGGGCAAATACCGGGTATTAGATTCACTGGGCCGGGGCGGAATGGCGCGCGTGTATCGCGCCTATCACCCACGTCTGGACCGCTATGTAGCGATCAAGGTGCTGCGACCCGATCTGATAGAAGATGCGGAATTCCTGGCGCGTTTTCAACGCGAGGCACGGGCTGTGGCTTCCCTACGCCATCCCAATATCGTCCAGGTACATGATTTTGATGTACAGGACGACATCTATTATATGGTAATGGAGCTGATGGAAGGCGATACGTTAAAAACACGCCTTAGCGATTATCGTATCCGGGGTGAGCAAATGGAATGGGGCGAGATGGTGCGCATTATGCTGGATGTGCTGGACGGGTTAGCCTACGCGCACAGTGAAGGGATGATCCACCGCGACATCAAACCCGCCAATATTCTGTTGAGCCGGCGCGGGCAGGCTGTGCTTGGAGATTTCGGGATCGCGCACATTGTGGGCAGCACGCGCTATACGGCAGCGGGTATGTTGATCGGCACCCTGGAATATATCGCGCCGGAGCAGGGGATGGAGGGTCGCTGTGATGTGCGCAGTGATTTGTATTCACTGGGCATTGTGTTCTATGAGATGTTGACTTACCAGGTGCCCTTTGATGCTGATACCCCTCTGGCTATCTTAATGAAGCACATCCATGATCCACTTCCTCTTCCACGCCAGCTTAACCCGAATATCCCTGAAGCGTTTGAGCGGGTTGTCCTGAAGTCATTGGCCAAACGCGCCGACGATCGCTATCAGAGCGCAGAGGAAATGGCGCAGGCATTGCGGGTTGCCGCCCAGGAAGCCGGATTGTCCCTCCCTTCACGGGTTTCTCTCCCTCTCTCATTCACAACCTCGGACGCGCCCGCGGAACCGGTGGCCGTTATCTCCGGTTCAACACGTAAGATATTCACCGATGTAGGGTTTGCGGAAGAGGAAACGGACATCCGGTTAGGGCAACGATTAACCGAAGAGCGCATTGCCCAGGAACAACCTGTAACCCAGGAGACAGAACGTGATTCTGCACTGGCCGATGCCAGCAAAGAGTTATTAGGTGCGATGGGGACGATAGCACAGGTAGCTCTTAATAGAACCACAGATGCGCTGCGCCAGGTGGCAGAATCTGCCGAAGGCGTGGCGACACAAGTCGGAGCTAATGTAGAGTTGGCAGTGAATCAAATAGGGCAACCCGAAGTCGTTGTAAAACGAGGGCATGTCGGCAAATCATTCCTGATGGCATTGGGTAGTATTGCCTTTGGCAATCTGCTGATGTTAACCATCGCGTTCGTGACACAACGCTGGTCAATCTATGACAACGGGTGGCCGATAGAGTTATTTCTCGTAGTGCTAGGCTTGAGTTTCATTATGCACGCTGCCGCCGCGATCTGGTTGGTGATTCCCATTGGCTTAATTGGGGGCACCGGTGTGCTTCTCACCTACAGTGCTCTTACCCGCAACTGGGAGGTCTGGGAGATCCTCTGGTTTTTCTTGATCTGGATTGCAGCCGGATCTGTCGTACTCCCTATTTTCTTATCGAAACGTGCCGACCGGGCGCGTCCATTGAGTCGTCAATTGGCCTGGTTGGCCGGAGGTGGCGCTATTGCCATTAGTTTATTCATCGCTTTTGTCGTCACCTTAGGCCCGTTGGCGATTGTGTTGGCAGGAATTTTCCTGGTACTCTGGGCCGCGCGGGCCAGGAAACAAAGAAAAAGACGAGTTAGGAGTTAAGAGGGTAGATGTTCTTGGTAGTCTCATTATTCTTTGTCCGTAACTTTTTGCGCTTAACTCCTCATTTGTAATTCATAAAAGGAGGAAGTCATGAGAAATAGGAAGTATTCAATGTTGTTAGGGGGTGTTTTGATTTTATTGGGCGGGCTGTCATTGATTGCCAATCTGGCGGCGGCGATTTTCGGTTGGGATTGGGGACTGTGGCGGTTATGGCCTCTGATGGTGATCAGCGTGGGCATTTTCTTGGTCCTGACACCGTTGTTAGTTCACGGGAAGCGCGGCTTGGGCGGTATGTATATCCCAGGGGTACCGGTGTTGGTCACGGGCGGTATTCTGATGTTGACCAGCGTTTTTAACTGGTGGGAAGCGTGGGAATGGTTATGGCCGCTGGAAGTGCTATCGATGGCGGCAGGGTTCCTGTTCGCAAGCCTCTATATGCGCAACATCTGGTTGCTCATCCCCGCCATAATTATCGGGGCCAACGGTTTACTCTTCCAGTTTTGCGCGCTCACCGGCTGGTGGGAAGTGTGGGCTGCATTGTGGACGATTGAGCCGTTCTCGGTCGGTGCTGCCCTCTTGGTGATGTACCTGGCAAAGCGCAGAAAGGGACTGCTCATCGCGGGCGCCATTCTCTGTGGCATCGCAATCATTGGCTTGATGGGAATGACGGCCATTTTGCCGGGCTGGTGGTTCCTCAACCTGATGGGGCCGGCGATTCTCCTGGGGGCGGGGGTGATCTTATTGCTTACCAGTTTGAGCGGTCGCTCACTCACGCGGAAAGTTATCACCGAATAGCGTTAATAAGTCATTCCCCTTAACAAAAAGACATATCCCCGCTTCAATTTGAAGCGGGGATATGTCTTTTAAGAACTGATTTCGCTATCCTATCAAAAATCCGATAGTTGACTGTTAGCTAACCGATAGGCAAAACCCGCCACAAAATGATACGCTATACCTGTAACTTTCACATAAATGGAGGGAAGATATGAAGAAGCGAACTTTGACAATGATCAGTGTGAGTTTAATTGCTGTAGGAATGTTATCCTTACTTTCCAGTGTGGCCGGGATGCTTTTTGGCTTCCGGGGCTGGCAGTTATGGCCGCTTATCGTTGTGGCAGCGGGATTGGCCTTTGTCCTGCCCCCCTTTCTGACCCGCAAGAAGAAACGCGGTCTGGGTGGATTGTTCATCCCCGGCATGCCGGTGCTGGCAACAGGACTGATTTTGTTGGTTGATAGCGTCTTTGGTCGCTGGAACGTTTGGTCATGGTTGTGGCCCTTGGAAGTGACCTCGGTGGCGCTGGGGTTCCTTTTCGCCGCGCTGTATATGGATGTAATCTGGCTGCTCATCCCCACCATCATTATCGGCGCAAATGGGTTGTTGTTTCACTTCTGCGCTATCACGGGCTGGTGGAGTGTATGGTCGGTACTATGGGTCATCGAACCGCTCTCAGTAGGCATAGCCTTACTGGTCGTCAATGGGCAACGCAAATCCACACGCCTGCAAACGGCAGGCTTGGTGCTATGTGTGTTGGCTGGACTTGGCTTTGCAGAATCCCTGGTATTGAGTGTACTCTCAATGCTTTTCCCGGTGTGGCGGCTGTGGCGGCTGATGGGGCCATCCCTGTTGATTATGGCGGGTCTCGCGCTCTTATTCTCCGGGGTACTGAATAAAACGTCAGATACGCCATCAGTGGCAGAAGCGTAAGGGAGAAAAGAAACAATGGATAAATTTAAGGAGGGACAAACGATGAGGTACAAAGGCATAATCGTGTGGGTGGTGGTGATTGCTCTGGTCGTGAACGGCCTGCTCTGCTCGTTGGTAGGAATGTCTGGAGTCCGGGGAACCGGGCGCATGAGGGAAAAGACCTTCAGTGTACGTAACTTCAGTGGCGTGGAATTAGCTACCTTCGGTGATCTCTACATTGAGATAGGAAACAAGGAAGAACTGCGCATCGAAGCTCAGGAGAGCTTGCTTGACTACTTTGATGCAGATGTGCAGGGTGGTATCTTAAAAATTAAAGAACGTCCGGGAATGTGGGTTCGCGCAACGCAACCGGTTAAGTTCTATTTGACGGTGAAGGAGCTAGATACCCTCAAGATTTCCGGCAGTGGCAATGTGGAAGCTCCTGAACTGGAAGCAGAAACTGTTACACTTATCATCAATGGATCTGGCGATATGCAAGTAGATGATGTAGAAACGGACGTACTTGATATAACGATCTCCGGCTCAGGGCAACTTAATATTGCCGGCATCAAGAGTTCAACACAAACCATCGTCGTGAATGGGTCAGGGGATACCAAAATTCAAGAAATAGACGGCGAATCCCTTGAAGTGCGCATTAAAGGTTCTGGCAATGTCATTATATCTCACGGGGAAATGGAAACCCAGGCAATTCATATCAGCGGCTCCGGCGATTACCGGGCCAGGGACGTGGATTGTGATGAGGCAGAAGTTCACGTGATCGGCAGTGGGCTGACAGAGATTGACGCCCAAGAAGCCCTGGAAGTCAAAATCACCGGCAGTGGCGATGTGCGTTACCGGGGCCACCCAGAAATCACACAGACGGTGAACGGATCAGGAGACCTAAAGTCTATTGGGGAGTAAGTGTTAGTTAAATGGAGATTCATAGGGGTGATCTCTGTGAATCTCCATATTAACCACAGATAAACGCGGATAAACGCAGATTTTTACTAAAATGCTGATAACCGACAATTGACGATATGTTACACATCTCCCAGGTTCACCAAGCCGTACCGTAGCGCCAACACGGCAGCCTGGGTGCGGTCGGTAACCTCGAGCTTGCTTAAGATAGCGCTGACGTAATTGCGCACTGTGCCTTCAGAGAGATAGAGTCGCTGGGCAATGTCGGAGTTGGTCAGGCCACGGGCCAGCAGGCGTAAGACATCCAGCTCTCGCTCACTAAGGTTTTGGATAATAGATGTATCTACCGGTGGCAGTTGTTTCTGCGCGATGTGGTCAAATAGTTTCCCCGCTACAGTAGGATCTACGTGCGTTTTCCCTGCAAAGGTGCCCTTAATAGATGCAATTAACTCCTGGCGTGGCGTGTCCTTGAGTAGATAGCCATGCGCCCCACTGCGAATGGCGTCGAAGACCCACTCGTCGGCATCATACGTAGTAAGGACTAGCACCCGTGTGTCAGGATAGTGGTCACAAATCTGGCGCGTGGCCTGGATGCCGTTCATCCCCGGCATCTTAAGATCCATTAAGACTACATCAGGGTGGCAGTGTGAGACAAGGTCAATGGCCTCCCCCCCATCGTGCGCGATGCCTACCACTTCAATATCGGGCGACGTGCCCAAAATGACACGCAACCCTTCCGTTACCATATCTTGATCATCACAAATTAACACTCGAATCATTATTTGGCTTCCTGTTTCAACGTTTGACGTTTCACACCTCTATTTCACCGAGATCGTCCCCAATGTCACAATATTATCTTGCGCTTCGCCTATCAATACGGGAAGTCGTTCCATTGTTGTCCAGTTGTAGGCTCCGATTTTCAGTGTGTAATCCCCGGCAGGCGTATCGGGAGGTAGCGTCAAAGTAAAGGTATCTATGATGATCTCACCGGTATCCCACACGGTTGTGGGATAAAAACCCCGGCAGGGTTGGCTATCATCCTGTGCCCACAATGTAGTACCGCTTTGGGGATTCACCGTTTCACCGGTGAGATGCAGGAACACCGTATAGGCCATCTGGATAGGCCCATTAGCCTGAAAGTACAGGCGGAGAGAAACCGTATCTCCTGGTTGATAGTGGGGCGACTGCGGATTGGCCTCGCCGGTATCGTAACCGAGCAATTGCAGCGGTTCAGCCCATTGCACGTCCACACTGTGGCCGGGCGCGATCTCGGCTGTACTGTGTGCCGGCACCTGATACGCGAGGAAATACGGATCTCCATAATGGCGTGGCCCTTCATATACCACGTTCCCCTGGGGATAAAGCGCGTGCAAGCGGGAGATGCCATCCCTATCCTTACCCGGCACAATGATGTAGGTTGTCGGCGCGGACGTCTGAACGGGTGTGACGAGACACACCCGTCCATTGTACCCTCGCACCCCTTCCCGCAATTGGGAATGGAGACGGATGCCGGGATGATCCGGCAGATCGGGGGAAAGGTAAATGTACTCGTCAGGGGGGAGCATGCGGATATAGTCCCCGATCTTTGAGACTCCTACCTCAAAGTGAACAAACAAGTTGGGATCGTTGGCCCACAGCACGAAGTAGTCGCGGTATGTGACCGCGCCGCTATAAAGGAAACCGCCGACCATCAAACTGGCATACCCGGCTCTCACTATCTTATAACAGTTAGCGGTTCCCCGCGCCAACCAGCGGCGCAAGGCCTGCCATCCACCCAACGTGCCCTGTGCAATTAATATCACTACTATTGGCAGCGCGCCAATAGCGCGTTTTCCAACAGGTCCCTGCCCCGCCAGCATACCCGGAAGCAACATCAGGATAAACCAGGTGAGCATAAAGGCCTGGCGAGAAATGTTACGCCGTCGCAGCACAAGAAAAATTAGACTTATGACAAAGCCCCCATAAAAAAGCACCGACGTAAACACATCGAGGGCGGGTCGCTCCGGGATGGTGCTATAAGGCTCCGTATCACCCCGAAAACTGAACAGGAGCAAGCCATCCTGTATCTGCCGCCACATCGCCTGCCGTTGCGCGGCCGGGTCTTGCTGCATACTGAGGACAAACGTTTGATCGATCCGCTCAATGAAACTGCCGGGATGGGTCACGAAGTAATAACCTAGTGGGGCAAAGACGAGTAGGGAAGTCAAGATAATGAGCGCGAGGGAGCAGAGGCGTGGGGAAGCAAGGAAGTGGGAGAGCGAGGGAGTTGTGAGAATTTTTACCTCTCTCTTTTCAATATTTGGAGAGCCAAGGGCCTGGTAGACAAATCCAATAACCACTAACCCCGGCAAGAGGCGGGCGGCCTGGTAGGTGTACAGACTCAAGCCAAGCATAATGCCACAGAAAATGGCATTGTGGCGCGACGGCCGGCGCAACACGCGCCAGAGGAAATAGCCGGTGAGACACGCGAACAGGGGTACCAGGATCACACGCGCCCCATAACGGCTCCAGTTGAGATGCCAGTAGGAAATAGCCAGCGTGAAAGCCGCAAGCAGCGCCCCCCAGGAGCGCAATGGCTCTTCTTCCTCACGAAAAAGTTCTTCGGCAAACAGGTATAAGGCAGGTATGGTCAAGATGCCGATCACGGCGGATGCAAAATGAATCGCCAGGGATGTCGGCCCCAACAGCGCCATACAGGCTGCCACGAGATAGCTAAACAATACCTCGCGGCCAAAGTTAGAAGGCAAGAAAATCGGGCGCGCGCCTTGCAGAATTTGTAATGCATCCACACCATAATAGGCCGGATCATATCCATCACCGGGAGGCAGAGTTGAAAGCCGGTATAAACGGAAAAAGGCCGCTAACAGGATGATTGCACCCAGAAGCGACAGTTTTAAGCGCAAGACCCTTTGTTTGCATGGAAAGGGAAAGCACAGTCGGGAATCAGCTTCAGCTTGTGAGGTGCCCTCTGGCTCTGGCCAGTCCCCGCCCGTGCCGGTCCTTGGGTCTTCAATCGTCACGGTCATAATTCACGTCTCACATTCAATCGTACTGTCGTTCCCTTTCCTGGCTCACTGGTTATTGTCAACTGTGCACCGATCATCTCTGCTCGCTCTCGCATTCCCCGCAGACCAAAATGATGCTCTAAATCTGACAGTGCTTCCTGATCCATATTCTCCAGGTCAAATCCCTGTCCATCATCCTTAATCGTAAGTATAACCTGAGTTTCTGTTTCTTCTAAGCACATGATAACGCGTTGTGGGATGGCATGCTGCGTCGCATTGACCAGGGCCTCTTGTGCTACCCGGTAGATACATTGCTCAACGGGTGGGGAGAGACTATCCACGTTCTTGGGCAACGACACATCTACGGTAAGTCCATTGCGGGCGGTGACCGACTCCGCCAATGCGCGCAACGCCAGGGTCAGGCCCAGATCATCCAAAGGTGCAGCGCGTAAGTCCTGCAACGCGCGCCGGGTTTCAGTCAACCCATTACGAGTGGTACACAGGGACTGGGATAGCAAAACATGAGCTTTGTCTGGCGCATCATCCCACAATGCATCTACGGCACCAAGCTGCACTGCCAGCGCGCTAAGGGTATGGGCCAACGTGTCGTGCAACTCGCGGGCCAGGCGATTACGCTCGTGGCTAACCGTGAGATGTTCCAAAGTGGTCGCATAGTGGGTAAGTTTCGCATTAGCCTGACGTAACGCGGCCTGCTGCTCACGCTGTGTCTTCATAAGCCGGGAAACCATAAAGCCGACGGCAATAAAAATCGCCATACGGTTCAATAACACGCCCAACAGACCCAAAAATAAAGTCGTGGAATGGCCCTCTGAAAGAGGAATGATCAAGCGTAATACCACAGAGGAGATAAACAAACGCGATAACACGATATCCAGTACCGTCAGGCCTAAACAATACACTAAGACTACCATAAAGTTATATTGCCAGGCGATAATAATGAGGGGAATCATCAATGAGGGCAATAACTGCCAGGCGCGAATGACATCGCGCAGTCCGGTAGATTCCGTTTGCAGTGCAATCATCTGTTGTATCAGGATAGGTCCTAATGAGGCAAGAAGAATTCCTACCGGCAAATAAATACCCTTGAGCCAACGTTGTAACCTGGGCCAGGAAAGATACAACAACAATAATGGCGCATCCATGCAGTTTATCAGAAACCAATGCATTCTCCCGGATACTCCCACCTGGATATCTTGCGCCACGCCCACGACTGCCGTAAAAAGCATTAACCCCAGGCGTATGGCCGTCAATAATCGAAAAACGGGCAAAAGCCCCGGTTCTATATAAGGTCTTTGTTCCATAATGTTACCATCATAGCATAGATTATAGCAATATGCATTTCTCCCCGGTCATTATCGCGCGTGACGAGCGTCATATCTAAATGTGAGCGCGATCATAGCGCCTTATCATTTGGGACACTAGGGCAAACAAAGCTGTCTTGTTATAGTATGTGGTGGATGAGGACGAACTTTGCTTCCTGCAAGGTGAAAAGTTAGCTTGAAATTTGTCATTTTCTATAAGGAGGATGTAGATGAAAAAGAAAAAGCGATGGATTTGGCTCATGATCATTGTCGTTGTTTTGGGTGCAGGCGGGTATGGTATTTACCGGCGTTTCTTTGCGCCGCAAGAAGCAGCGATAGCTGCTAATGGTACCCAAGAAACTATGACGGTTACCCGTGATACCTTGCGCGTGATGGTGGATGGCAGCGGCAGTCTCGCAGCACAACGCGAAGTAGAGATTGCATTTGAGACAGGTGGCAAAGTGGCAGATGTATATGTCGAAGTGGGTGACGTGATTAAGGCCGGTGATGCTATCGCTAACCTGGATGACACGGACGCTCGCCAGTCTGTCGCCGATGCCGAACTGCAAGTCAGACAGTCCGAAGTGAGTCTGGCTGCGGCACAGCTTACCTTAGACGATTTGGTCACATGGGAACCCGATGAGAGTGAAGTGAAATTGGCGCAGGCGAATCTTGAGGCGGCTCAAGCCGATTACCGGCAATCCGCAGCTCAATCTTCACGGGTTAGCGATCAACTTGCGTCGACGCGGGTACAGTTGGAGCAGGCACAATCCGCGTTGGCCGATGCACAACAGGATTATAGGGAGTCATGGAATCCTGAACGCGACTGGGAATTACAGGTTGCGCATATGAAAAGTGCATTAGAAAATGAGCGTGAAGCCGCGACAGATGCTTTAGAACAAGCGCGGGCCGACCTGGAGATTGCGCAGGCAGCCTACAACCTGGAAGTTGTCGGAATTAGTGATAGCAGCGTTAAAAATGCACATAGTCAGGTAGTCAATGCAGAAGTGGCGCTGGAGAACGAAGTAACCGGGCCGGATGAAAGTGAAATTGCAGCGGCGCAAATTGATGTGGAACAAGCGGAAATTTCGTTGGAGCAGGCTAAACTCCAATTGGAATCGGCGCAGCGGGCGCTGGAGGATACAATACTCGTCGCGCCGGTAGATGGGACTGTGACCGACCTGGACCTGGAAATAGGCCAGATGGCCTCAAGTGGGCAGTCCGTCGTGATTTTGTCTGACCTAACCGCGTTAGTAGTCGAAATCGGGCTGGATGAGAGCGACATCGCGCAAGTCTCGGAAGGCCAGGGCGCGCTGGTGACACTGGATGCTTTCGACGATGTAGAACTGAGCGGCACACTTTTCCATCTTGCGCCGACAGCACAGACAGAATCAGGCGTGGTACTCTATGATGTGACCGTTATCCTCGATCCAACCGATATTCCGGTGCGGGCAGGCATGACGGCGGATGTCGAAATCGTCACGAGCAGTGCGGAAGACGTACTGATAATTCCGTTGAAAGCGGTACGCAGTATAAATGGTCACAGTTTCGTGTTGCGCCAACTCAAGCCTGGGGAACAAGAAGCAGCGTTCAGCAATATGACCGAGGAAGAACAACAACAAGTACGTGATCAAATGACAGCTACGCTTGCCCAAACACAGATGGCAGGATTCACAATGGTTCCGGTGGAATTGGGGATTGTGACGGACACACAGGTTGAAGTGATGAGTGGCCTAAATGAAGGGGACGTTATCAGTATAAATTCAACATCCGGCGCAATGAATGCCGGTGATACGCTACCTCCTGGAATGGGAATGATGGTGGGGAGAGGTCAATGAGCTTAATTGAGATTAAGGATATTACCAAGGTTTACCAAATGGGGGAAATGCAAGTTCATGCCCTGCGTGGTGTCTCGCTGATGATAGAAAGAGGAGAGTGGGTAGCGATTATGGGGCCTTCAGGTTCGGGAAAATCCACGTTGATGCACGTGATCAGTTGTTTGGATACACCTACTTCGGGAGCTTATATTCTTGATGCAGTAGACGTAAGTCAGATGACCGAGAACGAGTTGGCCGTGATCCGGAATCGTAAGATTGGATTTGTATTCCAGTCATTTAACTTGCTCTCGCGTACCACAGCGCTCAAGCAAGTTATGTTGCCGATGCAATATGGACGTAATGGGGGCCGAGTTCCTGTCGCCGAGCGCAAGCAACGCGCGCTGGAGGCGTTGGAAATGGTAGATTTGGGCAATCGCATTCATCATAAACCCTCAGAGCTTTCTGGAGGCCAACAGCAACGAGTTGCCATTGCACGCGCGCTGGTCAATGCGCCGCCTATTTTGATGGCCGATGAACCTACCGGCAACCTGGACTCCAAAGCCGGGCGCGAAGTGATGGATATCTTCCATCACCTACACGAAGAGCGTGGGATTACACTTGTGATGGTCACCCACGATGAAGCTATCGGTGCAGAAGCCGGGCGCGTGATCCGGCTATTCGATGGGAAGATTGCGAGTGAGTGATAGAGCGAGAAAGCGAGCGAATGATTTGCTGACTCGCCAACTCGCTGATTCGAAGGAGTTACTATGTTAACACAATTCGCAGATTTATTAGAAAACGTGCGCGTAGCATTGGATGGATTGGTCTCCAACAAGTTGCGCTCGGCCTTGACGATGTTAGGTGTGATTATCGGTGTGGCTGCCGTGATCGCGTTGATGTCCATTGGCGCGGGAGTGCAGGCCGAGATCACCAGTCAAATTAACAGTATCGGCACCAACATGCTCATTGTGATGCCGGTGAGTATGGGGCGGGTGGGCAGCGGCGGCAGCAGCGGGGGCATCACAATGGAGGATGTTGAGGCGATGTCTGACCCGGACAAGGTAGCCGGCACTGAATGGGTGGTGCCGGAATATAGCATCAGTGGACAGATTATCTACGGCGACAATAACTTCAGTGTCTCCGGAGTTGGGACGACGGCAGATTACCTTCCCCTTAATGAACTGACCCTGATGAGCGGGGACTTTATCAGTGAAAAAGATGTGGATAAAAAAGCCAAAGTGGTCGTACTCGGATGGCAAATTTCCCAGGACCTTTTTGGTGATTTTGATCCGGTGGGACAGAAGATTAAACTCTCCAATGCTTCCGGGACACAGAAGACTTCACTCACCGTGATCGGTGTGCTGGAAGAGCAGGGAGGCTCGATGATGGCCGACGTGGACAGCAATGTCTTCGTACCCATTTCTACTGCGCAAATTAAACTCGATAATGCGCGCAATGTTTATGGTAAACTCACCGTAAGTCGTGTGAACATTATGGTCACATCAGAAGAACAGGTAGATGCTACCTATACCCAAGTCGAGGAAATGCTGCGCGCAGCACATAACATTGATGCTGAAGACGATGACGACTTTCGCTTGATCAACCAGGCTGATCTGTTGAGTATGGCGACTACCGTGACCGATACCCTGACGGTCTTCCTGGGGGCCATCGCAGGCATTTCCCTGGTTGTCGGCGGCATCGGCATTATGAACATTATGCTCGTCTCGGTGACCGAGC
>JAFGFI010000187.1 GCA_016931185.1 Anaerolineae bacterium | reverse complement strand
CATCCGAAACCATGTCGCAATAATCATCCTGGATCCCTGTAATACAGTCCTGTGGGCAATAAATGTAGGTTTCACCTGAGTCGCAAGAGCCGTTGGGATTGCAAACGACTTTAATAAGCTGTGAAGATGCGTTATAGACATTATCATTCACAGACACGGATGTAGGGGCAAAAGAATGATAACCTACAACTTTAGGCTTCGCTGTAAAGGTCAAAGTTCGCGTTGATTGTGCCGGTATTGTCGCATCCCATGTATGGTATTGGAAGGTAAAGGCTTCGTACGCTCCTTGTTGTGCATCAAGATCATAGTCTATACCTGGGCTGAAGGTCTCCCTGACGATGGTGTCTATGCTAGTTTCTTCCTGATTACTTATGTTAATGGTGACCACTACATCTTCTCCAAGCGTGATTCCCTCACTACTGATTGTTTTGTACACCTCCAGGTCAACCGCTGGGCCTGGTGGCTGGATGGTTGTTGTATACACCCCAGTGCAGGGGTTGAGCTCTGTACAGGTTTGGTCCACTCCTGCCGGCGAGGTGTATGGCCAGACGGGTGCCGGTTTTACCTCTATTGTGGGTGAGGAAAGCATGTTCGCAGAGTTGGACCTGACGACACTTTCGCATCCATAGATAGAATTATTCGAAGGGCAATGACTTCTGCTTTGACCATAAACATCATTGGAGCAGCCCCCGTCTAAATTCTTGCAATATTTATACCAGGCCGCAGTTGGAGTTGGGTAGCCGCTGCCACCATAAATACCTCCGCCATTATTACCGACTGTATCCACATAATGCCATTTAGATTCACCGGGAAGGCGGAGAAGATTGTAAGCGTGCCCTCCTTCATCCGTAGACCCGTGTACAGAAAATATATCATCTTTAGAATACCCGGCTTTTCTGAGCATCGTTGTGAGAGCAAAAGAATAATCCACACAGGTCCCTGTAGAAAGACGGTTGATGCTGGCATGGCTTGGAATGTCGGCGAAGCTATCATTATTGCTCTGGTAGTTGGTATCTGACTTCCAGTAACCATCTTTGCCCCAGCGGATGGTGGTAAAGAACCATGTCCAGTAGTACTCACAACGATGGTTACCCATTTGAAAATCGGGCTTCGCTCCACCAGCCTCCGCACAGCACGCGGATGTCCCCATTTGCCAGGCTGGCGGACTTACATACCATTCGGAACATCCCGATGGACAAATGTCACTACCATAGCAACACCCTTCTCCATAAAAGTACCCTTGCATATAGACAGCTTGCTTTCCAAAACTTTGGATGATATAGTGGGCTAAGCATTGTTTGAGGGTGGTCTGGTTGAACTTGGAGATGAAAGACTTGTTGTAGGCACTAGCATGCGCATCATTGCAGGCATTTATCTTCGAATTGGCGCGATTGTGGCCTGCAAACCGCGAAGCGTAATCTGTATGTTCACAGCAAAGTAGTGCATCTTCGATGATAAAGTCCAGATTGGGATCACAAACCTCCACTAGGTCGCACGAGTCAGATGTCGTGTTCATACCGATGTTCGGACCGTCACTCGTTGGCCATTTATTATTACACACTGTGTCTGGCGGTGCGTATTTGTTGGTGGGTTCCCCAGTACATTGCGAGCAAGGAGGACAATAACTTCCGCCGCAGTCCACATCGTCTTCGTCGCCATTCTGTATGCCATCAGAACAGGTAGCACATCTTTGGCTATTGCAGGGCGTGGCGCAGCCCGTTGCTCCTGCGTCATTATAGTCAATGGTTGTATCGCAGCTATTCGAGTGACCAGAAGTTCCAGAGCTTGTGGATACATAAATGTCAGGTCCCTCGCGAGAGCAAACCGTGTTGAAACTGACTACGTTGGAATCTGAGCTGAACATACCCATACCATTATCATTACAGCGTAAATCATTAATAGATAGAGTATTGCCATTGGACAAACCACTCAAGTGTATTCCATACTCGGTGTTTGAGTTAGCCTCGTTAAGCTGAATCGTGTTTCCAGTGGAATCATATAACTTGATCCCATAAGTATTGGAGTTGGTAATGTTTTGTTCGACAGTATTGTTGGACGCGCTGCTCAGGCCTATACCACGGGAGAAATCCGTAATTTCACAATTTTTTATAGTATTCCCCGATTTTTCAGAGATGAGAATGCCATAGTCTGTTCCTGCATCGTCACCGTCAATGGTGTGGTGATTACAGTCGAACTCGACATTGCTGACACCAAAGAAAATGCAAGTCCCGGCCGTGTAATTGTTGATATCCGTGGTCAGCATGACATGATCGAACACGCCGTTCAGTTTGTTCGTGCAGTCCGTGCAGGAATTGCAGGTAGCTGTCCCCGCGCACATACTTGTACAACCGGTCGTTCCCTGATCATTCCAGCCATCAGGTGTATCGCACGTATTATTATCTCCTGTGTTTCCCGTGCTAGATTCGATACTAAAATCGAGGGCGCTGTTATCACAGACAACATTGGAATTGATAGTGTTGTTATCCGAGTTCTCCAGTTTTACTCCAGTGGTAGAGTTCCCATGAGATGTGTTTGTATGGATAGTGTTATTATCGGAGAGTCCCAAACGAATCCCTGCACCGTTCGAGGTCGTAGTGTTATTGACAATGGTATGGTGGGTGGCATCCCAGAGGTAGATGCCGGAGATAAAATCAGAGATCTTGCAATTCATAATTTTATTATTGGCTCCATGCATCATAGAGATGCCATGATCAGAGTCAATAGCCATATCATCGCCGTCAATGGTATGCCCGGCACAGTCAAAGACCACGTTGCTCTCACCGTCGTATATTTGGATACAGGACCCTCCTATATTTAGGAGATCCGATGTGAGTGTGACCGTAACGTACATCCCACTGGCCAGTTTACTGCTGCAATCCTCACAGGAATTACAGGTCGCTTGGGATACATAATCTACTATTGAAAAGTTATCAAAGCGATAATCTACACCAAATTCGCCTTCGATGTTCGATTCTTGATGAAATTGAACATACATTGGACTTGTAAAAAAATCAGAAGAAGTCCGAGCATCAACTAGTATATTATCAACATATCCTGAAGCTGTGTTTGTTGATGCATTGAAGATTATCTTCAGAGTATGAAAAGTCATATCTTCATCTCCAAAAGCGGGGAGGGAGTTCCGCATTGTATGATAACCCCCTACGTCTTTATAAGTCACTACATATTTGTCGATAGCATCATCATAGCCAATACCAAAGTAATGATCGCCATCTGCGAAATACAACCTTAGGTTGACCATCTGCGACTCATTCGTCATGCTCATTAACTTATAGTCGATACTCACTTGGAAGCCTTGCTTGGGAAAAGTGTTTGTTCGTAAACCATTTTTATACCAGGTAGTATTAGTACTTACTCCTGAAACCTTTATCTCCATTTCTGTTTGTTCAACAAAGACTCCATCCTCATCCTCAATTTTGATCCAATAATTAGTATCCAAGATCTCGTTATTGAAATCGTCAGAGTGAGGGATAATGACTTCTGAAGATGAAGCGTACACAAACACTATTTGAAACAAGCCTAATATCAAAACTAAACAGGTTGTAGCGATAAGTAGCTTTTTCATTTTGAAACCCTCCTAGTTACCGGTGTCTTTGTCACCTTTACTTAAATCACGTGTTGTGTTAATTTGTCCGCGTATAAACTCAAACAGCATTTCTACATCGGCAAAGCCTTGCACTTCGCTGCTGTGCGGGTTTTCAAGAGATGCCCGCCAATCTGTACCGTCTTTGTCCTCAACCTGCCATAGGCGTAGCATATACGAGAGGTAGTGCTGTTGTTTTTTTCTCACATTATGGCCTTTCAATTTTGGATCCACGGAGAAGTTGTGCTCAAAGGTTACCCACCGCCACTTTCATCATACGTAGTAGGTGTGAGGGAAGCGTGAGAAAAGTGTGAGGAAAATGCCCCAGAAGAGGCGAAAATGGTATATAATGAATATAAAGTGGAGGAATCCTGTCGGCTGTGCCTGAAGGAGGCGGGAGATGGCACACTTGGCATTGTATCTGTTGGGGGCTTTCAGAGCCTTGTTGGATGGAGAGCCGGTGACTGAGTTTGAGTCGACTAAGGTCCGTGCATTGTTGGCTTACCTGGCAGTTGAGGCCCACCATCCACATCGTCGCGAAAGTCTGACCGGGTTGCTGTGGTCAGAATATTCAGAATACAATGCCCGCCGCAATCTTAGGCGCGCGCTTTCCAATCTGCGTGCGGCACTCCATGACCGCGATGCTGTCTCCCCGTTTCTGTTGGTTACCTATGAGGCACTTCAATTTAATACGGAGAGTGACTATATATTAGATGTGCAGGCGTTTAGGACGGCAGTTGGAGTTAGCTCAAAGGATCCCCCAGTTCACCAGGCGTTGGAAGAAGCTTTAGCGCTTTATAAAGATGATTTTTTAGTGGGGTTTTCGCTTAAGGATAGTCCTGCTTTTGAAGATTGGATCCTTATCGTGCGGGAGCGATTGCAGCGCCAGGCAGCGACCGTTCTCCAGTGTTTGGTCGCCCACTATGAACGGTTGGGGTACTACGACCGGGCATGTGATTATGCTTGGCGCCAAGTTGAATTAGAACGCTGGCAGGAGCAGGCCCACCGGCAGTTAATGCGTGTGTTAGCACTTAACGGCCAGCGCAGTGCAGCGCTGGCGCAGTACGAGGTATGTTGCACCCTGTTGCGAGACGAATTAGATGTCCAGCCGGCCTATAAGACCACGCAGTTATATGAACAGATCCGGGATGGAGAATTCCCACTGCTCTCTCAATCCGTGTCTTTGGGGAGTTCTATTTCGTGTCCCCCCACTTTTCTGGCGCGGGAGGTGGTCAGTGAAACGCCGGTCTTTGTAGCGCGGGAGCCGGAGTTAGCGTGGCTGGATACCGCGCTGGATGCCGCGCTGATGGGACACGGGCGCGTTGTGTTTGTAACAGGGGAGGCAGGGCAGGGGAAAACGGCTCTGATCCAGGCATTTGTCGCGCGCGCACTGGCGAGAGTTCCCAATCTCGTTGTTGCTGACGGACATTGCAATGCCTACATCGGTGTCGGTGACCCATATCTTCCTTTCCGCGAGATTATGGAGATGTTTACCGTAGATATTGAGGCGCAATACACAGCCGGCGCTATCACGAAGACGCACGCCCAACGTCTTTGGAATGTATTTCCTTTGATGGTCCAGTGCCTGGTGACCGAGGGATTGGAGCTTATCGGGACCTTTGTGTCCGGGCTCCCCCTGCTTAGACGTGCAGTGGCCTGTATTCGTGGGAATGTAAATTGGCTAGATCGTCTACGCGCTCGTATAGATGCAAAAGCCTCGGTCGCGGGACATCTCCAGCAGGAGACTCTCTTTGCTCAGTTTACCACGGTGTTGCAAATGATAGCGCGTCAGGTGCCGCTCTTGCTCATTATTGATGATATGCAGTGGGCCGACTTGGGTAGCATTGGATTGCTCTTTCACTTGGGCCGACGGCTGAAGGGCTGCCGCATCCTGCTCGTGGGGGCTTATCGTTCGGAAGAAGTCGCGTTAGGACGGAATGGCACACGGCATCCCCTAGAAGCAGTCGTGCATGAATTACAACAGATTGGCGGTGATATCCTGATCGATTTGGAAGACACCGATAATGAGTATTTTGTCCAGGCATTGTTGGACAGTGAACCGCACTGTTTGGGAAATGAATTTCGTAACAAGCTGTACCAACAGACGGAAGGACATCCGCTGTTTACTCTGGAGTTGTTGCGCGGCATGCAGGAACGGGGCAATCTAATTCAAAATGCAAAAGGGCAATGGAGTGAAGGCCCAGTGCTGGATTGGGATACGTTGCCCGTGCGTGTGGAAGCTGCCATTGCGGAGCGCATTCACCGTTTGCCCGCGCGGTTGCAGGAGATATTGTGTGCTGCCAGTGTGGAGGGGGAAGTGTTTACCGCTGAAGTTGTGGCGCGGGTACAACAGACCGATCTGCACGATCTCGTGACGTGTTTGAGCAACACATTGGGCCATCGTCATCACTTGGTACGCGCCGAGGGCTTTCAACAGGTGAACGGTCAACGACTGTTACGTTACCGCTTTCAGCATATCTTGTTCCAGAAATATCTATACGACAGCTTGGATGAGGTAGAGCTGGGCCATTTGCACAGCTCTGTAGGAAGTGAAATAGAGACCCTGTTCAAAGAGCATACAGAAGATGTAGCGATTCAACTGGCGCGACATTTCCAGGCTGCGGGATTAAGTATAAAGGCTGTTTATTATCTTCACCAAGCAGCAGAAGGCGCGATAAGGTTATCTGCTTACGAAGAAGCAGTTGCGCATCTTAACAAAGGGTTGGAATTGTTAAAGATGCTTCCAGGAAACGCTGCGCGTGCTCAACAAGAGCTAAATACATTATCTGCCCTGGGATCGGCGTTAACAGCAATTAAGGGGTACGCATCTCCAGAAGTGGAGCAAACCTATAACCGAGCCAGGGAACTTTGCGAGCAGATAGGGGAGACTCCACAGCTCTTCCCGGTGCTTTCGGGATTGTGGATCTACTATTTGGTACGATGTGAGTTACAAACGGCATACGCACTAGGGGAACAACTTCTGCGTAGGGCACAAAATGCACAGAACTTACTTTTCAGAGTGGCGGCACTCTGGTCGCTAGGGGGGACCTCTTTCTTTTTAGGAGAGTTGGAATCTTCTCGAAAGCAATTGGAGCAGTGCCTTGCTTTGTACGACCCGGAAGCGCATCACAGTTTGCTTTTTATCGCCGGACAGGACCCAGGATTGTACGCTTATTCATATATAGCCAACACGCTGTGGTTATTGGGGTATCCAACCCAAGCTTTGAGACAGAGTCAATGCGCGCTTACCCTGGCTCGCGAGCTTGATCATCCTTATAGTCTAGCAACCGTCTGCAGCCTTAGCGCTGTGTTTTATCAGCTTCGAGGGGATGTACAAACCGCTCTAGAGTTAGCAGAAGCTACCATTAGGTTATCCTTCGAGCACGGATTTACGCAATGGATTGCACATGGGATTATCATACGAGGCTGGGCATTGGCGCAGCGGGGGCAGGGGGGAGAAGCTATTGTCGCACAGATGCGAGAGGCGATGGATGCTTGGCGCGCGACAGGAGCGGGCGTCGGCCGGACATATTATTTATGTTTGCTCGCAGAGATATATGCTGCCTTTGGGCAATTTGAAGAGGGGCTTGCTCTGCTGGATGAGGGATTTGCGATTGCCCATAGTGGTGGAGAACGCTGGGCCATGGCAGAACTGTACCGGCTTAAAGGGGAATTCCTGCTGGCGCAGGGCGCGGCTGAGATTGAAGTGGAAGTGTGTTTTCACCAATCTCTTGACATCGCCTGCCAGCAAAGGGCGAAATCATGGGAGCTACGGGCAATGATGAGTCTGAGCAGGTTGTGGCAAAAGCAAGGTAAGGAGAAACAAGCTTATCAAATGTTGGCAGAAGTCTATAACTGGTTTACCGAAGGTTTCGATACCTGCGATTTGCAGGAAGCGCAAGCGTTGCTGCACGCGTTGTAGCCGCGCTTCCCATAGCGCGTTATCTTAGCCGGCCCCTAGTTTGACACAAATCCCTTTACTCTTAAAATCCATAGTGTGAACGAAACAGAACAGACCGCGTTACGCGGCAATCCCTCTTTTGTGTGGCGTGCTGGTCAGGAGCGACGGCTGGCGATGGTCGCCCGCTATGCTCCGTTGTCTGGACGTTGTGTTTTGGATGTGGGGTGCGGGGTGGGGATGTATACTTCCGCGTTTTTGCGATACACACCCCACGTTTTCGGTATTGAAATTGAACATGATCGGGCGGGGCAAGCGCGCAGCCGCGCGCGCGGGGTGGCGCGGGCCGTAGGAGAAACATTGCCTTTCACTAATGCGGCGTTTGACATTGTCTTTTCTCACGAAGTTTTAGAACATGTCAGCGATGACCACCAGTGTGCGCGGGAGCTGGTACGGGTCACCCGGCCAGGTGGGCGTATTGTCATCTTTGTCCCCAACCGGCTTTACTTCTTTGAAACTCACGGCATCTACTGGCGCGGAATTTATCATTTTGGTAACAAGCCCCTGGTCAACTGGCTTCCCGATGTTTTGCGTCGTCGTCTCGCTCCTCATGTCCGGGTTTACACCTCACGCGGGTTGCGCCAACTCTTTGCCGGTCAACCGGTACGACTCATCACACACACGCAAATCTATCCCGGCTATGACAATATCGTCGCGCGCGCTCCTCGATTAGGGCGACTTTTGCAGACGTTTACCTATACCCTGGAACGTACTCCCCTGCGTGTACTCGGGTTATCACATTTTTTGGTCCTTGAAGTCCTTTGAGGTATACCAAGTGAACACATCTTACGAGCAAACAGACTCACATCATAGGAACCGTCATCGGATTATGGTGGCAGTACGCGATGAGCACGATCTATGTCCGCTTCTGAATACGGCCTGTGCGTTTGCCCGCGCGCAAGATGGTGAAGTTTATTTACTCACTGTTACGCCTAGCGGTATTCTTCCTTCCTGGCTTAAATTGCCGCCGGAGTGTGAGGATATTTACATAGAAACTCTGGTGCGTGCCGGGCAAAATGTAGCGCCGATTATATTAGATGCTGTACAACAGCTCAACCCCGATCGTTTGCTCCTGGGATGGAGTGGTGAGTTGGGACGTGACCGGTATTTGTTGGGGAGGACTTTGGATCCGGTGATCCGGGGCGCGCCTTGTGACGTTTTGGTTTTGCGTGGGCAGTGCCGGCCGGAAGTGCGGCGGGTGTTGATCCCTGCAGCGGGTGGTCCCAACGCGCCGTATGCTTTTGAGATCGCGCACGCACTGGCTCCCGAAGCCGAGATCACAGCGCTTTACGTTGCGTCGGAACGGCTAGGACAGGCTGAGATACTGGTGGGGCGTGACCGTTTGGATATGTTAATGCGCGTTTTGCCTGATTCTATCTCTGTGACCCCCAGGGTTATCCGGGCTGTGGGTCCCGTTGAGGGTATTTTACAGGAAGCCGGGCAAGGATATGATCTGTTATTGTTGGGCGCGGGAAATGAAAACTTTGTCGGCCGTTATCTTTTTGGCGATATACCCCAGGCTATTTTATCGCGGATGCAGATATCCGATGCACCTATTCCGGTCATCGTGGTGCGCCGTCACTTGAGCGATTTGGGATCGTTGGCCCGCAAACTATGGGTCAGTATTTTCGGTCTGGTGCCCGCGCTCACCACGCAGGAGCGCGCGGAGGTGACTAAAAATGTGCAGCGTGGCGCGCGCCCAAGCACCGATTTCTTTGTGATGATCACACTGGCATCGGCCATCGCATCATTGGGTCTGCTTCTTAACAGTCCTGCCGTTATCATCGGTGCGATGTTGGTTGCCCCGTTGATGACGGCTATTTTGGGAATGGGATTGAGCCTGGTGTTGGGTGATCACCGCTTTTTCTGGACATCCCTGGGTACTACGCTGCGTGGTGTTATGTTGGCGATGTTGACGGGCGCACTTATCGGCTTCTTGGTACCCGGCGCGTCCATTACCCAGGAGATGTTGAACCGGGGAAACCCCTCGGTGCTGGATTTGGGGGTGGCCCTCGTCTCCGGTGGCGCGGCCGTCTATGTGCTCAGCCGTCGTGACGTCTCTGCTGCACTGGCAGGAGTGGCGATTGCGGCAGCTCTTGCCCCACCATTGACGACCGTGGGTATCTGCGCAGTTTTGCGGGATTGGCGTACGGCAGGCGGCGCCCTCTTGCTCTTTGTGACCAATATGATTTCCATTGTCGCGGCGGGCGGTGTTACTTTCTTTATGTTGGGTTTCCGGCCTGAACCGGGTGATCCCAATCGTTCTATGATTCAACGGCGGGGTTTTCGCAGTGTAGCAGTACTGCTTATCTCAATGACGGTACTCCTGGGCGCGCTCACAGAGCAATCTTTGTATGAATATCGTTTTAATCGGGCGGTTGAACAGGCTATCCGTTCTGAAGTGGCGCAGATTCCGGGAGGGGAGTTGGTAAACTGGCAGGTTGAGCAAGGGGAAGCTGAAACTCTCTATTTGGATGTTACCATGCGTGTGCTGACGCCCCTGGACCACTCGGAAGCTGAATCGTTACAAGAACGCATTGCTGAACGGTTAGATGCTCCTGTTGCACTCTCGTTGGGGATGGTTCCGGCCACACGCCTGCAAGCCTATATTCCACCCACACCGACGAACACACCTACCGCTACGCCGACAGGACTGCCCACGGCAACCCCCACGTCTACACCCACGCCCACGCCTACGGCTACGCCTACGCCTCTCCCTACTTCTACCTCTACCCCTACGGCTACGCCTACGCCCACGTCTACACCTCTTCCCACAATTACTCCTTATCCTACGGCTACGCCTACGCCCACCCCCTGGATCCTCTTTGTCGTCAATGTGAATAGAAACGGTTTGCGTGTGCATTATTCCCCCGGAGGCACCGTCATGGGTATATTACCCAAAGACGCACCTGTGACCGTGATCGGTGGCCCGGTGGAATTGAATGATGTCGCCTGGTATCGCGTTGTTTCTGCTAATCAGTTGGAAGGCTGGGTTACTGTGGAGTTCCTGGGGACGCCTACTCCCCTATCTACGCTAACACCGGCTCCATGAAATTTTTGATAATCTTGCGATCCAAGAACCGGAAAAGAGATCGTATGCGTTTAGTTTTGTGAGCAAACGGCGCCATTGATGGTAGTAAAGCGGCTAAAGCCGCAGACAAGGGGTATTTTTTCGTTGGCGGGCGTAGCCTGCCAACGAAAAAATACCCTCAAACCTCGTTCCTGTCTGGAGCAGGTGACAGAAAATGGTAATTGCTCACAGAACTAAACGGTTACAAGGGATCTTAGAAGAATATTAGAGGCAATTATGCAAACTTACAACAAAGGATTTGCGAGGGTATATAATATGCGCTGGGGAGATTTCGCGAACAACGTCGCGCCGTTAATTCGGCTATTTTATGAGAGTACACCCATTGGACAAACGAACAAAACGCTCCTGGATGTTTGTTGCGGGGTGGGGCACTTGGCTCTGCATTTTCTCGAACACGGCTACCGGGTCACCGGGTTGGATCTCTCCCCTGAGATGTTAGTCTATGCCCGTGAGCGAACGCAGGTGTATATGGACCAGGGAAAGGTTACTTTTGTGGAGGGCAACGCGGCGAATTTTACACTTGATGCGACCTTCGGATTGGTTACGTCCACCTTTGACGCGCTCAACCATTTGCCTACCCTGGACGATCTGCAGGGCTGTTTCCGTTCTGTCGCGGCAGTGTTAGAGGCAGACGGTTGGTTTGTTTTTGACCTGAATACGCGCCATGGGCTGGAACGATGGGGCGGGATGACACTCCAGGAGACGGATACTCTAAGTCTCAGCACACGGGGTGTCATTGTCGAAGAATTAGGCCGGGCCTACACGCACATCTCCGGTTTTTTCCGTCGTGAAGACGGCTTT
>JAFGFI010000186.1 GCA_016931185.1 Anaerolineae bacterium | reverse complement strand
GAGTATCTGCCGCAACTGTGGCGCATCCTCAAAACCGATCACGCCTTCCGCAACTACACCATCGCCCGGCAATTGTTCAACTTGAGCAACCTGGCAGGACCGTTTTATATGACTTACGCCCTGGACATCCTCTCCCTGCCATCCCAGGTCGCAGGGCGTTACACCTCCATCGGTGTAGTGGGCGGCATCCTGGCAGCAATCTTCTTCGGCTGGATCAACGAACGGCGCGGGACAAAAAGCACGCTGCTGTACAGCATCGGCATAACGGCGCTCATTCCGGCGCTGGCACTGGCGATCCCCAGGTTGTTCGACGGGACGGCGTTAGGATGGGCCTATGGGCTAGTTTTCTTTGCCAACAATGCCGCAATGAGCAGCTTCATGCCCGGTTGGACGGCCTACATGCTCGAACTCGCGCCGGAAGCCGAACGTCCGGCCTATGTCGGCCTGAACAACACCATCAATGGCGTCTCTACCCTCTTTTCCACCCTGGGAGGCCTGATTTTGCAGTGGACGGGCAACAACTACAGCTTGCTCTTTATCATCACCATTTTTGCTACACTGAGCGCATTGCCGTTAAGCATACGGTTACGCGATCCACGTGAATGATAAACAGTAAACAAACGAACCAACAGACAAAATATCCGGCAGGAAAACTCCCCAATCTCTATTGAATTCGCTACATTTCTGTGCTATACTAAGATTGTCGCACCAAATTGCTCCGTAACTCTGATCTACTACATTCACATAGAAGCACCGCATCCATCTCCACGCGTCAAACACCGGAGCGACGTTATTTAGCAAAATGCGAGCAGTAAGCCGAGTTTTCACCCTGGACTACAACCTCTCTGTACTAACAAGGCAGTAGCAACTCTAACTCTCTGAACCGCATTGAGACTCTATCCGAACATTGTGTCCGCGAGCGTTTCCGACACATAAATGGTAAATTTTCGGATAGGCCCTTAGTACACCTACTCGCGTCCCCACTCGGCTATACCCGCATCCACTTAACTCGTGGCTATCAGACCGCGCCTTCTATAAACACTGCATAAGGAGGTGAAAATATACGCAAAAACTATTGTCTATTAACAAAAAATGCACATTACTTGTCATATAACTAAGGAGAATGAGATGACAAACAAAATAAGTGAACCCGCCAGTTCCAGAAAGAAAACCCGCAGCTTTCGCATTCAGGGTCAGATCCGACGCGAGCAACCTGAGGCGCAACCTGGAGAACTGAAATTGATGGCCTATGTCTTCGACAAGGCTGGGGTGCCGTTGGGTAGCGCGAATCTGGACGATAAAGGCAACTACAGTGTTGCCGTACGGCTGGCAAAGCCCGCCGACGTGGAGGTGATGGTGGGGCCTGCGGATATGGCGCGACAAATACGATCTTCCAGCGCTTACCGGGAATCGTTCTCGGCCAGAGACTGGAAGGGGGAAGGGGAGCAATATATCCTGAAATTCGACGCCTTGTTGCCGCTGGATATCTGGCGACCCTGGTGGCCGGTGCGCATTTGTGTGTCCGGCCACGTGCGCAAGGTCAGTTATGACGACGGCATACATATCTGTCCGGTACCCTACGTGAAGGTCGAGATCTTCGACGTTGACCGCGAGTTCTGTTTCTGGCCGTATCTACGCAGGTGGTGGAAACTGCTACTGGACAAACCGGTCATGCGCATCCCCGAGCTGATGAAGGAACCGCCCATTCCCCTGCCTCCCTTCCCCGACCCAGACCCAGTGCCGGATTTGGACTTGATCCCGATTCCGAGTTTGCGCACCAATAGAAGCATCTCACGATTAGAACAAATCAGCAGCAATCCACAACCCGAGCCGCCGGGCAACATAACACAGCCACTCATTAACCTCGTCATGAAAGTCGCGGCAAGTCCCCAGTCTGAAGTGTCTACCGCCACAGTCTCGCAGCATGCTTTCACCCGTGTGGGTGAAGCCAGCCTGATGGACAACAACATCGCATCCCGGCTGGATAAACTGACCCTAACCTCCAAGACCGCGCCGTGGCTCATTTTCCCGCGTTGTTTCTACAGCAAGGCGGAGGTATGTGAGACCACGACCGACTGCGATGGCTATTTCAACTGCTGCTTCAGATGGTGGCCATTCCATTTCCGTCATGGCCGGCTGCGCTTCGATTCCCGGCCCGACATCATCATCAAAGTGACACAGGTCATCGACAGCGTTTCAACGGTGATCTACCTTGATCCCTATACCAGCACCCGCTGGAACGTCACCAACGCCCACATTGATCTGTACCTGGATGACGAGAACGTGGTGTGCGGCCCCGGCTGTAGCGGCGATCCCCAACCTGAGGGAAAGACCGTCTTCTTCACCCGGGTCGGCAACGATTACGTTTACGATATTGACCAGGTTGCCGGCACATACCACGGAGGCAGCTATAGCAATGTCGCCTATGGTCATAGCCTGAATTTCCAGGCTACCCTGGGCGAAGGGCTGACAGAAGCGACGGGTCCCTACTACTACCGCCTATCCATTGGTCCAGGCAAAGGCGCAACCGCAGGACCGTTCAAGCCTATCACCTCGAGTCTTAGCGACACGCGTGTCGCTAAAATCACGTTCAACAGCGAATCATACACGTTGGGACCGCAAGTTGTAAATGGGGAGCCAGCCCTGTATGAAATTCGCAATACGAAAGACTATTACTGGTACTGGCCAGATCGCATCGGCTCTTGGTATACGCCCACTGACGTGCCTGACGAGGGCTTATACACCGTCAGGCTCGAGATCTTCGACAAGAACGGCAACAAGCTTACCGCCCCGGTCATAGATTACCGCGACGGCACAAAGAAGCCTCCCGCGGTTATGCCATCTACCGGGACTGATTATTGTGACCTGGTCCTCCAGATCGACAACATAGCGCCGACCATCATGCTAGATATACCCAAGGCAAGTGACGAATGTGGCGTAGTGAAATTCACAGACGTTCCCTTTGTCGTCAAGCCAAGCGTCACCCAGGCAAACGGGCGGCTATGGCAATGGAGCCTCAACTACGTCAAAGGTCTTTCGTCGGGTGAAACGCCCATGGTCGCCGAGTCCAGCGTGGCCGGACTGTCGCCGTTACCACGCCCCCTACCAGGAGCACCAGATATCACCTCGGCGCCGTTCACAGCCGGACTCACCAGCACCTGCGCCTTCTCCCTCATTGTGGATGCATGGTCTCACATTCGAAATGGCTACGGTTGGGTCTATTACAAGCGACTGATCAAGGCAGTCGCCGTTGAGAAGTGTCTGCCCTGCCCGCCCTGTCCCTAAACCAACCGCAATTCAGTAAGCGCAACACACTGCCCTGCACCAGCACCCTATCACCCGGTCACTCTGTGGTCGGGTGATCTTCTTTTGCCAACCTTCTCGATTCCCGTGAGGGGAACAATTCCGCCTTTGCCCTCTCACAAATCCGCACTATCATATCCTCACCTTTAACGCGGAGGTTACGCAATGCCAAAAGCCATTATGGTTATGTTCGATTCACTCAACCGGCGGATGCTACCGCCCTACGGCTGCGATTGGGTGCACGCGCCGAATTTCCAGCGCCTGGCGGAACGCGCGGTGACGTTCACTAACAGCTATGTGGGCAGTATGCCATGTATGCCTGCCCGCCGCGAGTTGCACACCGGGCGGTACAACTTTTTGCACCGCAGTTGGGGGCCGCTGGAACCCTTCGACGATTCCGCGCCGGAAATCCTCAAACACAACGGCGTCTACACGCACCTCGTCAGCGATCACTACCACTACTGGGAGGAGGGCGG
>JAFGFI010000185.1 GCA_016931185.1 Anaerolineae bacterium | reverse complement strand
CCACACCCACTTCCACCTCCACACCCACTTCCACCTCCACACCCACTTCCACCTCCACACTCACTCCCACCTCCATACTCACTCCTTCCCTGCCATTGACAATAGTCTTTCCCCAGAAAGGAGCCTCATATCCGGTATTTCCATGGCAAGTCTGGATTACCGGAACTGTACCCGTGAGTACATCCTTAGTCCTACAGTTACAGCCAGCAGAGCCAGTGACGGTCACGGTGTTGTATGGCGCACCGGCAATCTTGACTCGCACGCTAACGTTGGATAACATAATGTGGCTGACCAACAGCATTGCTTTCAGTGGAACTATGCCATTGACAGTCACGGAGGTCCCTAGTCCTACCGAGACAGAAACTGCTACACCTTTGACATATCTCTATCGCGTAGTGATGAGCCAATCCGGCGATTGGCAGAAACTGCCAGATGGGGATTATTCTCTAAACGTTACGACCGCGGATGGCATATCCCTGGCCCAGCCCGTGTCGTTTACGCTTAACCGGACCGCTGCGGTGACGGCAACTGTGGAAAGCAGCCAAGAGGTATTTGCGCGCGCGTTTCCCGCTTCATCAGCAACAGAGGAATCTAGAATATCAAAGAACACCGAGGTGCAGATCTTTGGGCAAGTTTGGTATAGTACACCTGAAGGAAAATTGTCTGACCAGAATGACAAAGATCGCCCAGGTGATCTATGGTGTTATTTCCGCACCGCGGACGGTCAGTGGGGCTGGAGTTGGTGCGTGGACTTCACTTTTTCAGAAGCAGCGTCTGAGCAAGCCGATATTGCCCCGGAACCGAAGTGGGACGTGCATATAGATGATTTTAAAGAGAGTGAGAGAGAGCAATTACAGCCTGTTCTGGACTTGAAACTTCCCTTCCTTGCACCGCCATTGCCGGAAGCGCTCTATTCATCGGGAGGACAATGATGACCGAACACAATCCACAACAAAGCACACACGCAACTGAGGCATCGCGCCAACAGGTTGCGGAAAACCTGAAACGTCTCCAGCAGGCGAGTTTGCAGGCGATACAGGCGGGTGATTTTGGGCGCTCAAGCCAGCTCTTACAGGCAATGGAGCAATTGGACACCTGGTTGAAGGGTGATCCCAAAGCCCCTCTGCCGGTGGACATTGATGAGATCTTTCCACCTGAAATATCGATAGATGATAGGAAAGCTACGCCTGTGTCTGTGCCGCCGGAACCCCACCTGCAGGCGATCTTTGAGGAAGCTAAAGGGAAGGTTCTGCGCAAGGACTACCCGCCCGCGATAGCCGACCTGGAAACCATCTTAGTGCGAACCCAGTCTCCTGAGTTGCGGCAACGCGCTCAGGCCGAGTACGAGCGAGCGGGCAAGGCGATGGAGAGATTGGTTGAGGAATTGTGTCAACGGGCACAGAGTGTGCCCAAACAGCATCCTGATGATTGGACCTTACAGCGGCGCGCATGGGACGAGGTGTTGCAAAAAGATCCAGATAATCGCACGGCCCTGGATGCACTTGACATAATTGCTCAACGGGAGTCGCTCGCCCTGCAGCGCGCCAAATTGCAGCCCCTACGGGAAGCACTCAACAAGAGGGAAAGTTTTAGTGAGATCGAGAACGCCTGGAACCGTGCCCGACAGTTGCGCGGAGATGGCAGCCAGATTTCCGACCCTGACATACAGCTTGAGCTGGAACGCCTGTATCTCCAACTGAACGCTGAACGGGATAACTTTGTGCGTTTAGGGCGAGGTGGCGCCAGTCAGGAAAGAGCTGAGAACTATGAGGAGGCATTAGCGGTATATGAAAACGCTCTTAGTGAAGGCAAGACGAGCATTCCCGATGATATAACCGGTGAGGAATTGATCGTCACGGACGCATTAAAACGCACCCGGACTGCATATGCTGCGGATCTGCGAAAGCGCGTAGGCGATCGTCTGGGATGGGCGAAAGACAGTTTGACGCATGGCGCTCCTGAAACGGCGATTGAACATCTTTCCAAAGTTCCTCTAGCCGATGCGGAACGTCCTGGCGCGCGCCCCTTGCTCGAGCGGATCTACACAGTTTTAGGAGGTGATGTATCTAGTGAAGATAAACGGTTGCGGGAGGAGCTGGAGAACCTATTGGAGACGGCCCAACGTGAATCTGCAGGTAAAAAACAAGCAGAAGCGTTGATTGCCGAGGCCGACAAAGCGCAAGACCCCGAAGGTGCACGTCTGAAACTATTAGAGGCTCAACGTGTTTATTCCAAGTATCCAGACATAGAGAAGAAAATCCAGGCTGCGGAGAGCCGGTGTGTATCGCACGCGGCGCAAGTGGCCCAGCACGATTTATCCAAAGCTCGGGCTGCCTTGCAGCAAGCCTGGCTGTTTGGCAAAGCTGAAGAAGCAGCGCGTGAGTTCACTGGGGCGCGAGTCCATTGCGAAAATGCCCGTAAGCGAGCGGCTAATTTTGATACTTCTGCCAATGCGTGGCGGGATTTACAGCAAGACATCGAGAGTTTATTGAAAAAAATCGAAGAAACGCAGCCACGGCACCTGCGTATGTTGAACCAATTGCAGGGATTAGATGAGGCGATTGCGGGCCGCAACCTACGTCTGGCCGAAACACTGCTGCGGGATTTGGAACGGGATTTCCCTAAGGAGCATGAGTTTTCCGTAGAACCATATTTGGGAGTCCGCCGGGAACGCGCGACCCTATTGAAAGACGATTATGGCAAATATCTGGATGCACAGACTTGCTTCAATAGGAACGAGTACGATCGTGTGGTAAAAATCTGTGGGGAGTTGTTATCCTCTACGACCTACGCGAGTGATGCGTCGAAACTTATGTACCGCGCTCAGGTTCGTCTGTGGGAGAAAGTTGCAGAAGACGCATACACAAAAGGGGATCTGGAGAAAGCGATTCAACAGTATCGGGAGATTGAGGCCTGTAAACAAAAAGGGCAATTGCCGGAAATAGATCTGGAAATTTACAATACTGCCTGTGCCAGAATAACGACGATCCAACAGGAGCAAAGCGAAGCTCAGAATTTGAAGGCACGCTTTGAGTCGGTCAAAGCGCTGCGTCGTCAGCAAGAAGAAGTGAATTGGGATGCCTGGTGGGATGAAATTTCCAAATTGCGCGACGAGATGCCAGCCTGGTTAAGGAAAGACCTTGAAACTGAGCTTCAAGATGGGAAAAAATCTTGGGTAGATGAAAAGCTGGAAGCAGCGCAGCGTGCATCAGACAGCCAGATCACGCGAATATATAACGATCTCAAACGCTTGCAAGAACTGGAACTCTTATCATCTGACCAACGCGAGTGGCGAAAAATACAATTTACCTATCACACTCAAAAATCCCAGGGACTTATTCAAGGGGTGGAAGTAGCCGGCTGGAAAGAAGCCATTGACCACGCAACGCAAGCTCGGGATTTTGCTCCAGCGGAGAAACTGCGAGAAGCTGAAACGCATCGAAACACTATTATACACCGTAGTATCCTGCAGAGCGCGGCGTATGAAGCCGCTCGGTTGGATGCTGGCCCACAGAGTGCCGCTGAAGTGTTGCGAACAGAGATAGATAGGTTCCCCTGGTTGGCGCAGGATGCTGAAATCCGTGCTCGTTTATTGGGCTACTATCTGGATGGTGCCGATTGGGAGCAGGCCAGGCAACAAGCCTCGGCGATGCGTTATGTGGAGGCTGAAAAAACGGGAGCTGACGGATGGGAAAAGATAGTCGAGGCGGTGATCCTTTTGCATGATGACAAGTATCCGCAATCCGTGGCAGTCTTGCTTGAATTAGCGCAGAAAGGCATACAGTCCGACCGGTTAGCCGAGCTGCGCGAAAACTGGAAAAACAGAATGTTGACACGGTTGCGTGTGGCGGAAAAACAGTATGAAGATAGGCGCGGCGGCAATTCCCTGGAAAATCTGTTAATGCGTATTGAATTGTTGGATCTCATCGGTCAGCTTTTGCCCACTGATGTTGACGTATCAGGTAAGTTACTTCGGCTTTCGGATCAACTGGGACAGTTGATTCAGCCATTACGCGATGAAGCCGATCAACTACGATTGCGCGATTCCCTGGTTACGAGTTTAGAAGAAGGGGAAGCGTTGTTAAATCAGATCAATGCTGTGATTCGGACACTCAAACGTGTTGAGAAACAGGATTTGGCATTGTTATTGCAAAAGACTGAAGAGGATGTGAGGCAGCGGGTGGAAAAATGGCGTGGAGCCAGCGAGGCCCTACGCGAGCTTGAGGAAAAATGGAGCAACTCGGTCGGTGGAGGCTGGGAAACCAAACCGCTAAGCGCGCTCTTGGACAAAGCACAAACTTCTGCCAGCGACGCTGAGGAGGTAAAGTGGTGGGAGTTACGAGTCTCAAATTTGAAGCGTGTATTCGATGGAAAGCCGAATGACATTAAGGGTCTCCGGCAGCTAGTCGGCGATACTGGCGAGTTGGGTAAAGCCTGGAAGGGCGAACACTTTGACGTCTTTGTGAAATACTTGCAGGAAACTGAGGAAATGTTTACGCGGGCCAAAGCTGAGCTTTCCGAAGACAAGTTTGTGATACCCGACAGATATCTGACATTTTTCGATCCCTTTACAAATAACAGCGTGAGTGGCTTTGTGGCGCTGCGCACATGTGTGGAGAAACAAAAACGGAACTTCGCCGAATGGAGCAAATGGTATGAGCAATTTGTTCAAAAAGCGAATTCTCTTGCATCCCAATGGAAACAGGTGGACGATTGGACAAACGCTCAACCGCCATGCCTGAGTTCCGCGCTCAACCTGCTAGAGAAGCTACCTGCCGAATTAATTGCATTACGCCAAATTGTTGAAGAACAACCCACTGAAATTCTGTCCGGACAGGCGAAAACATTTGATGAGCGGGTAGGCCCTAAAGACAGTGTCTTTGCCGATTTAGATAAAAAGGTAGCTGAAGCACAAGAGTTGAAAGAAAGAGTAGAAAGCAAACTGGAAGCGACGCTAGGGCCGCTCGAGGCTTTAGAGAATTTCTTTCACAAAGGGAAAAAGAATCTCCAGCATAAGAAGAATCGAGAACGTGCAAAAGCACTGATTGACAGATTGTTAAGTGTGGATGCTTGCCATCCTAAAGCCGCGGAATACGAAGACGAGTTGAGTTATTGGTCGAATTGATAAGATAGGCAAAATATGTCCTGGTCATTTCTACATAATAAAAAACAATTACCTTCGGTTGCTGAGGTTCGCACTTGGCTGCCGCCTTTAGGGGGGCGGGTCGAACGGATTCTGTTGTTAAGTGACATTCATGCCAACTGGCATGCCTTGACAGCTATACTGGAAAAGGCGCGTGGGACCTATAATGCGGTGTGGTTTTTGGGTGATATCTGTGATTACGGACCACGTCCCATAGAGTGTGTGACATTTCTCATGGAGTCTTTGTCACGAAGGGGGCGTTGGGTTGTGGGGAACCACGACCTTGCGTTGGTTGGAAAACTTAGAAGAGCAGACCCTAATGCTTCCTTGGGGGACAGTGCTGGCCGAACATCGGCGCAGCATCACGATGAGTTGAAAAAACACCCGCTTCTATGGGATTGGTGCCAGATGCACTTTCACAGTTCTCGCGCGGGTTCTCGGCGTGTCCTTCCCACAGGACCCAAGCTACGCCGGTACGGTGAATATGATCAGATATTTGTGCATGCGGTGCCGGATTCTCCTATCCATTACTATCTATATCCCAGTGATTACAGGAATATCCGTAATCAACTGAACACATTGCTCGAGCGAAATGGGCATAGCACCGGCGTCTGGCTGTTGGGTGGGCATACGCACATGGTCACACTGGCGCGGTTGTCGTCGCCAAATGAAAATGTGGAACTGTTGCCCATTACCTATGACGTGCCGATCCCAATAAGTCAGGGAGCATACTATATTAACCCAGGTAGCGTGGGACAGCCCCGTGATGGAGACCCGCGCGCCGCTTACGCTATTTTGGATGCGCGCCAAGGAACTGTGACCTATCGGCGTGTCAAGTACGATATGCTTGATGTGCAGGTAGAAATGCGCCAGGCCGGCTATCCGAACGAATTGATCGAGCGTTTAAGCACGGCAAATGGGGCCGTTACGGGACGTTATTTTGATCCGGTGTATACCAGTTTGGAAAGCGGTGTGGAGTTACGTTCCAATTTGTGATTTTATTGTTGAATCTCATAAAGTCGTAGTACCTGAACCTTAACAAAAGTCTCGAAAAGTCGTATACATACCTGTAAACTTCAAGGGGAACAGGATGGAGACGATGAGTCAAACGGGACGCACCACCACATTAGAAGAGCGCGTGATGATAGCGGAGCGCGTTGACGCAGGGCGAAGTAGTCCAGAGATTGCAGCAGAACTGGGGCGACCAGTGTCTACCGTGCGCAAATGGCGACAAAGGTATCTCCAGGAAGGGCGAGCAGGCCTGACTAGCCAAATGGGACGTCCAGCGTCAGGGGCACTATCCACCTTCTCTCCCGAGTTACGAGCGACCATACTCGAGTTGCGGGACCAGCATCCTGGTTGGGGGCCACAGACGTTGCAGCAAGAACTCAGCTTGGATACTGGCTTTACCGGACAGAAGATTCCCAGTCGCCCTCGCATTGCCGCGTACTTAAAAGAACAGGGCCGGGTACGAGCTTATGAACGGAACCAAGACCTGCCAGAGGCCTCAGAACTACCGGTGGAACGTCCGCATCAGGAATGGGAAATGGACGCCCAGGGCGTAGCCACAGTAGAGGGTCTGGGTAAGGTCTCGTTTATCAACGTGCTGGACGTCGTGAGCCACACCAGTCTTGATAGCCATGCATGTCTCCATACACGTCATCCCCCATCCCAAGCCTATCAACAGGTTTTGCGACGGGCTTTCCTTCGCTATGGCCTGCCAGAACAGATCAGCCTGGATCACGACAGTGTGTTCTATGACAACAAGAGCAAGTCACCTTTTCCGGGGAGACTCCATCTATGGCTGATTGGCTTGGGCATTCAAGTTCGCTTCATTCATCAACGCCCGCCCAGAGAACACGCCCGTATCGAACGTCACCATCAAACCATTGCCAAGCAAGCCTTTGAGGGCCAAGCCTTCGCTGACATTAGCACACTTCAACGCAACTTGCAAGCCCGACTTCTCTTTCTCAACGGTGAGTATCGCTCACGTGCTTTGAATGGACAAGCTCCCTGGCAAGCCTGGCCCCAGGCGCGGCATTCCGGACGCCCCTTTACGCATGAAACGGAAACTCACCTCCTTGACCTCCAACGCATTTACGACTACCTACACATCGGACGATGGTTTCGACGGGTCAGCATCAATGGCACTTTTTCTCTTGGTGCCCAAATCTACAACGTCACATCTGATCTGGCTGAGCAAACCTTGGAAATCACTTTCGACAACGATTCCCATCAACTGCTGTGTTTGCCCGAACTGGACACCAAAGTTATCCGTCTGGATATCCAGGGTTTGTCCAAGACCGAGTTAATGGGGGACGCTCCGGCTCTACTTGATTACATCCCCTATCAGATGGCCCTTCCTTTGTCCTACCTTGATACGACTTTATGAGACTTTGTTAATGTGCAGTGGATACGACTTTACAAGACTCGACAGACTACAGGTTTTATGATAAAGGACGGTCTTTTAAATGTTTGAGATAGGCTTTCTTTCCATCATTTTGCTGCTTTTGTGGTTTGTTGTTTTTGTTATTGTAATGCGTCTTCCACAGGACTGGGCTGCGGCTCTACGTCTGCGTTTGGTTACACTACTCGGCTGTGTGGTTGCTTTAGGCGCTTATTTTTCTCAGGCTTGGATCGAATTTAACCCCATTGAATATATAACGCCATCAGATGTTTTGGATTGCATTCCTGAAGATCTGTTGGCTTTCATTGTCGAAAAAATGGGGAGTGAACAGGGGGCAAAGATATTGAGGATTTTAGCTGACTTTATGCAACTCAACGGATGGCAAACCCAGGTGATCCCTACTTACTCTATAGCCACACGCGTATGCACGCTCTTTGCGCCCGTCTTGGCATTTGCCGCACTCTTGTGGATACCTTTTGGAGTATGGCTACGAGGGAAAAAACTCACAGCCATGGTCGGAGGGTTGATGATTTTTCTGAATGGTGTGGGGAGCATTCTGCTATTACTTGTGTTACCCGATCTTGACGCCCTCGGTATGGCGGGTGACTTTCACGGAATGTTGTTGGCTACTCTCGTTGGAGCGCACCTTGGTAATGGTCCATGGTGGGCAATCATAGGCATGTTACTTATAGCCGTAGGGGGAGTAGTAGAGATTATGGATCATCCCGATGTTGATGATTTTTCAAATTCTATAGATACTCCTGTTGAGGAAATATGGTCATCTTGATATTAATAAGTGCTGCATTCGTTGGTGTAGTTTTTGTCATCCGCCATTCTGAAAACAACAATAGATGGCTGTCATGGGGTGGCTTTCTCGGTAGTGTTCTAGCCCTGCTTGCCTTTTTTCTCTTGCCCTGGGTAGAGTTGGGCGGAATATCTGCATTCCAGCAAAATATCGAGTGGATCGTGGCGAATTTCAACACTTTGGATTCATTATTAATTCAATTGTCATTATCACCAACCTCAGTCTCGCCCGAAACACTCTGTTCTATTTTTGACGACCGCACTACCTACGCATTCTTATCACTTGTCCAGAAGGGGAATGACTTTCACGCCTGGCAACTTATGCAAGCAGCCTTCAGGGTGCAACCGCCTTTGGTTATGGCTCTGGGACTAAGCCTGTTGATTGCTCTGGCGTCTGGACTTGTAGATGTTTGGCGGTTGATGACCGGTAATTGGCAATGGGGATCCCGCATTCGGAAGTACTTGCCCCTATGTAGCATAGTTGTGATATTACTATTGTTGGGTTATTTCCCCCTTTTGGATAGCCTGGGTGCTCCAGATAATCTAAAGGTACGCTTGCTGGCTGCATTGGCATCTGCCAAAGTCGGCTGTGGTCTGTGTTGGATGGTTGTAGGAATGATTGCTGCCATATTGGGGAGTATACGTGATTGGCTTCCTTCGGTTGTACTTGATGTTGTAGAGGAACCTTGAATCTAAAATTGCGTATAGATATTATCAACCAGTTGAAAGATAACATGAGATATATACAGGTGGCAAGACATGGAAGATTACTCACAGGATGATTTCGGCGTGACGAAGAGTTTTTGGAAACAATTGCCTCCTAGTGTTCGGGCGGCCCTATCTTTTGCTTTGCCTTTTATTCTTGCTGATTTTTTCAACTATTACTCCGCTGGTACAGCTTTAGCGATTTCGTTGCCGCTGTTGATTATTCTATATATTGCCTGTGGCGCGCTGTCGGGTAAGTTTTCTGCAGACGATGGACGGCCTTCCTCGGAGTATCTGCGCTCCGGCGCGTTGGCTGGGTTGACACTGTGGTTGTTATCTACTGTAACCAATACTCTTCTCAGCTTGATTGTCGGTACACTATCTCTAGGCATCACTCTGGTTATGGGTGTTCCCTACCTTTGCCTATGTGCACCAGTACAGCTCATTGGCGGTGGGCTTTTTGGTGGTCTTGGCGGATTACTATTTGGTCGATTTTTTGGCGGTCAGATATCAGATGAACCCGATACCTGGGGATAAGGATAGTTGAAACAAAAAAACACTATAAATTTCGTAACTATTCAGTCGTCGTCCAGAATTAAGGTTTTACTAATATCAAGCCAATCCGAATCTAATAGAACTCGGCTACTATCAAGCTAT
>JAFGFI010000184.1 GCA_016931185.1 Anaerolineae bacterium | reverse complement strand
GTTTTTTCGTTGGCGGGCGTAGCCCGCCAACGAAAAAACCCCTCTTTCCTGCGGCTTTAGCCGCTTTGCTGCTGTCAATGGCGCCGTTTGCTCACAAAACTAAACGCATACAAATTCCGTTTCACATGGCGTTAGATGCACCCCACCTACGCGTCAACCTTAAATTTCGATCTCCTGAGACCAAGAGAATACTAATCTTCTTCTAATATTATTTATATGTATCTCTAATATTATCGAAGTACACTATAAACATAAGAGCCAAAAATAACAGCTCAAAACACAATCATATTGTCAGGGGCTACGAATGTGTAGCCTCAATATAATACATAAGGAGGTTAAACATGTTTAGAGTACCCTATTTTGGTTATCGCGCACCTTTTCGTGAAATGGAGCGCTTACAGCGCGAGATGAACCGGTTGTTTACCGAAACCATGTCACCCGGTCGAGGTCGTGTAGCGGCTGGATATCCAGCAATGAATATATGGGCGAATGAAGAGGGTGTGATCGTCACGGCTGAACTTCCAGGGGTCAACCCGGAAGATATTGATATTGCTGTTGATGGCGACACACTCACATTGACCGGCGTTCGTCATCCAGAAGCGTTAAAGGAAGGAGAAACCTACCATCGCCGCGAGCGAGGTGCAGGCAAGTTCAACCGAGTTTTCCAATTGCCCTTCCAGGTAGAAATGGAAGCAGTAGAAGCCACCTTTGCTAATGGGGTGTTGCACATTACGCTGCCACGCGCTGAGGAAGACAAGCCTCGGAAGATTGAAGTCAAGACAGGTTAAAAGACATAACGATTACACGTAAAAACAGGAGGTGAAATTATGGCTGAGGAAACTAAGGATCTACAACTTCAGGAAACACAGAAGCAAGAATTAGTAGAAAGTGAAGCTGAACGAACGCGGGACCGCGTCGCCTTTGTCCCGCGCGTGGATATCTATGAAACAAACGAAGCAGTGATAGCCGTCGCCGATATGCCTGGTGTAGACGAAACGTCAGTGGACATTACCCTGGAGAAAAACATGCTGACACTCAAGGGCTACGTAGAACCTGAACCAATTGAGGGTTATGCCCTGGCGTACGCTGAGTATCGGGTGGGCGATTATGAGCGCAGTTTCACACTTTCCAATGAGATCGATCAGAGTAAAATTGAAGCTACGGTGAAAGACGGTGTATTGCGCATCGTTTTGCCCAAAGCAGCACCTGAGACGAAGAGAATCGCAGTTAAGGGGGACTAGTCCCCCAATATAGGGGGGGGGGCAGAAAGTTCTGCCCCCTCTGCAACTCTGCGGAGAAGGTTTTTATTTAGGAGGTACACGATAGTAAGAGAGGAGGTTAGAGATGAGTCTGATAAATTGGGTTCCGTGGAAACGGCAGAAAGAAAATATACCCGTGCGGCGGCGCGAGGAGCGTGGAGACCCGTATCTCTCCAACCTGCAACATAATATGGACCGCTGGTTTGATGAAATTTTCGAGGGATTCGGGATGACGCCTTACCGGGACTGGGGTGTTTTCGACCCGCGTGTGGATGTGGTAGAAAGTGATAAGGAGATCAAAATCTCTGCCGAATTACCCGGTCTAGATGAGAAGGATATAGAGGTCGCGCTAGGAAATGATGTCCTGGTTATCAGCGGAGAGAAGAAATCCGAACACGAAAAGCGGGAAGAAAATTGCTACTATATGGAGCGGTCTTACGGCAGCTTCCATCGCGAAATCCCGTTACCCTGCAATGTGGATGAGGAGAAAATAGCCGCGACATTTAAGAATGGTGTATTGACAGTTGTATTGCCTAAGACCGAAGTGAGTTGTGAGAGTAAGCGAATTAAAATTTCACGAGGTTAATGGCAGGGTTCTGAACCCTGCCTACATATTCTCAATTCAAATTCTCAAAAGGGAGAGGCGAAGCAAATAAGTTGCTTCGCCCCTTTTTTTATCTGAACTAAAAATACGCAGCTAATAACTGCTCTGCATTGCGGTGACAGATGTTATGTCGATCCTCGTCGGTGATGTCGGCGTTCAGCAAAACACCAATGGCGTGATGGGGATCGAACCAGGGAAGATCGGTGCCGAACAACATCCGGTTAGAACCGGCCTCTTGTGTAAATTTTTCAATCACACCCCGGTCGTCGAAAACCGCGGTGAGTTCCAGGTAAATGTTAGGAAAATCACGGGCCAGTTGAATGGCTGCATCCCAGTCGCCGTGGCACGAATGTCCCAACAGGAACTTAACATTCGGATACCGTTCTGCCACCTTGCGCACCACGTCAGGGCCGTCAAACTGACTTCCTCCCCAAGTATGCGCCAGGATGAGCAACCCACGGGCATTGGCATATTCCCACGCGGGCCGGTAACGATCATCCGTCAACGCGATCTGGTGATAATCGGAGAGGAATTTAAAACCGACGTAGATTTCGGGATGCAGGGTTTCAAAGGACGCCAGGTCCGATTCTAATTGCTCCGGGTAATTGGGATTCACTACACAGTAAGCTCGGAGTCGCTCAGGATAACGTCGCACCGCGGCAACACTGCGCGTGTTTGCTAAATTCGGTGCAAATAACGCGGTGTGATGTGAGAAAACCAGCATCCGCACGCCCGCCTCATCCATTGTACGCACCATAGCAGCAGTGCCGGCACGGGGGAAATAAATGGAATGATAGGATCCCATGTGCCCGTGCATGTCGTAAATGGGACAAGTTTCTGATTTGCCGTTTTCCCAAAATTCGCGAATTAGGGGTGAAATATATTGCATAGGTTTTGCCTCTTGATTTGAAACATGAGACGTGATATGTGAAACGTCATTTGGACTTTTGTGTAACCCGTGGTTATCTTTTGCTAATGCTAACGCTCCGCCAGGATCCGCTCCAGGTTGCCGCCGGCAATGGCGATTTTCGCCGTGTCAGGGATTTGCGCGTGTTTGAGGGCCATCATCATTCCCCCGAAGTAGGATTCAGGGAAACCACTGCCGAAAAGCAACCGTTGCGCGCCATAATCGGTCACCAGGGACTCAATGCCTCCATCAAGCAGATATTGTGCCGTATCTATATAGACGTTGGGATAACGTTCCAACAGCGGGCGGAACATACGATCCATTCCCCAACATCCATGGTCACAGATCACACATATCAGATCGGGAAAATCGGCGAGCAACGTGTAGACGGCGTTCCACGTCATCCCTCGCCGGACGGAAACGAAAAGCGGGATGCGGTGTGCGACCATCGCTTCCAACCAATCCCCCATCGAGACGGCATTGGCAAGGTACCGGTGAGTATCGGGGAAGATACGAAGGGCGGCTATGTTGGCGGCCTGCATCTGGCGAAAGAAAATTGTGGGAGACGGAAATTCGTGCGCCTGGTTGGGCAGAATCGTCCAGCAGCCTACCAACCGGGGCTGATCAAAGATCGCATCCGTCAACAAATCATTACCCACCTGCGGGGACGCATCATGCTGTACAATATGCCACACCAGGGCTTTTTCGACTCCCGCGCGGTCCATTTCAGCCAGCAATTTTTCCACAGTTGGCACCGGGGACAGGGGACGTTGGCTTGGTAATCCAAAAAAGACATTACAATCGAAAAACTCCATATTACCCCACCTCTTTAAATTCAAAGTATAACATTCTTAAAATACGCCACTGAATACGGACCTTCCGGCATTACGCATATACGCGCCTCGGGGCCATACTTCGCCATTAACGCAGTCAATGTTGCTTCAATGTCGCGGCACGGTGTAAATAGCGCGTTGCGGAGCTGGTCATCACTCAAGCCATCACTGTAGACAAAAACGTCCGCGTGGAGCTGGATAATGGCCTGTACTTGCGCTTCCCATTGGTCGGGCGAAGTATAACCGGGCTGTGCTAACAAATCTAACACGCCCTGGGGAGAACCGCCCTCGGCGAGAATGGTAGCATAACGCCCATGAGCGGGGATGCCGTCCTCACAGGCAGATACGGCCAGGATAGCGCCGTCCTTCCGTACAATTTCCTTAGCCGCGCTCATCCCCTTAACCGTTTGATAGAGATTTTGATCGAGAGGATAACCTCCGTTGGTCACAATCACAATATCATAAGAGGCGTCCACGGGCACCATCGCCTGCGCGCGCACAAAGGCGCAGCCCCGCGCGTGTGCGGCCAACATCTCACCTGCAAAGACTCCCGTGATGTCGCCGCGCGCATTGATGGTGACATTGAGCAGAAAAGTAGGATCGGTCATCAACGCAACCTCGCGCATCTCCTCCCAAATCGGGTTACCCAGGGTATGTCCCCACGTCGCGTTGGGATGGCCGATCATGGCATAACCGTGATTGGTAAGGACACTCTCGGCCCCGGCCAACGCGGGCAGTACCCCCTTTGGCCCTCCACTGAACCCCGCGAAGAAGTGCGGCTCAATAAGTCCGGTGAGGATACGAGCATCGGCCTCCATAAAGTGGCGGTTCACACGCACCGGATGACCGAATGAAGTCTCGCCCAATGAAACCAAGTTAGCATTGTCCGTACCCTCATGTTGGAGACAACGATAGGTGTCCACAATAGCATCTCCCAACATCGCGCGCAATTCAGCTTCCGTCTGTCTGCGATGCGTCCCTAACGCATTCAACAGGGTAATGTCTTCCCGTCGCACACCGGCTGCCTCCAATTCAGCTAACAACACCGGCAGGATACGCGCATTGGGCGTGGCACGGGTGATGTCACTATGCTCAATAACGATGCGATCTCCAGCTTTTACCTTCTCCGCCAAGGGGATAGAACCTATCGGTGCGCGTAGCGCATCTTGAATCGCGGTAGTTTCATCCACCACTCCAGGCACAAACCGCGCCGTCACCACCTCAACCTTATCCGGCATCTCAACTGCCAGATCCCCACAACCATAACGTAATTTAACCTGCATATAGGTCCTTTCCTTACCGTAGACAGCGAATCAGGAGTTAAGAGTGAATCGCCTTACAGATAGCGATCCACAAGTAACTTTACATTTCATGTATCACGTTTGACGTTTCACGCATCACCTATCACAACTCCCAACGCCTTTACCTGTTGTTTTCTTGAAAGGTTTAGTTCAGGTTGAAGTTTAACTTCCCGATCTTTCCACAGCCGGTATAACTCAACAGCGCGATCCAAAATCCATAACTCGCCGGGCACGATAACATTGTCCATCTGATTCCTTAATTCATCCAATTTCCACCAGCGGTACTGACTGCCCCTCATATCGTCGCCGGGCTGGATTTGCCCCCCCTCATAAGCCATAAGATAAGAAACACTGATCATATAGCGTACGTTCTCGTCGAAGTGAAATGACTGCACATGTACTGTACCCAGGGGACGGACGCGCACCGCAGGGCCTGCTTCCTCAGATGTTTCACGCAACGCCCCCGCCAGAACACTCTCACCGGCTTCTAGTGCGCCATTGACAACTTCCCACCATCCCTGACGCTTGGGATGGGAAAGCAGGAGAATTTCCTCGTTTTCATTCACGAGAATTACAACCACGGCAGCCGGAAAACAGGCGAACGCGCGCCGGCCATCGGCTGTGCTGATTTTAGGGCATGGATTCATATCTTGCATAATACTCCTTAAAGTGTAATTTTCGCCGGCGCGTAGAGTGCGCCGGCGAAAATTACAAAAGTGATTACACCTACACCGAGAAATGCTTAAATTGGGGAAGATGATCTTTGTTCTGCTGCAACATCTCGTTGACCATCTCTTTGATCTCAGCCAATGAAAGCACGGCCGCCGTCAGGGGATCGCTGGCGATAGCGTGGAAGACCAGGCGTGGGTCGCCCGTGAGCGCGGCCTCAACTGCCATTTCCTCGGTGGCAACAACGACCTGGTTGAGGGGCGCAACCTGGCGTGGCAATGCGCCGACGTGAACTGCGTGCAGCCCACCCTTGTCCACATAAACCGGCACTTCAACACACACACCATCCGGCAAATTGGTGACAAGACCGGTATTGGGAACATTACCGTTGAACCAGAAGACGTCGCCGCCCTGCAAAGCATTGATGATGAAGGATGCATACTCGTGCCCGCGCTCAAGATTAATGGTTTCCTGCGCCAGCCACTCGCGGATACCATCTTTCCAGGTGTCCTCACGTTTACGGTACTCATCGAGGATATAGGCATAATGACCGGGATTCCAGCCGGTGCCGTGCGTGCAATGTTTTTCGATCAGGTCGGGGCGTTTGCGGAACCACCAGTTATATTCGGAGTTATGGCCGCTGGACTCAGTTACGTAATAGTCCAGATGCAGGAACATCTCGTTGCGCACCTGCTCTTCATTGTAGATCGCTTCGTTTTCGGTAACGGCTTTGCGGATGAGAGGATAAGCATCTTTGCCGTTCCATTCATACTTCACGTACCATGCCAAGTGGTTAATGCCTGCGCAGGTGTAGGTAATCTCGTCCATCGGTGCACCAATCCACTTCGCCAGCATCGCCGCCGTGCCCTGCACACTGTGACACAGCCCCGTCAACTGGATGGACGATTCGCGCTGCATGGCCCGGCACAACATGGCCATCGGGTT
>JAFGFI010000183.1 GCA_016931185.1 Anaerolineae bacterium | reverse complement strand
TCTTTTCTCTTCCGCTACCACAAGGTAGTGACTCGCGTTAATTCTACCAAGCAATAGGATGAGAGCAAGTAGGGGGGAATATGATACCTCTGCAGAATTTATGAGTGCGCACAGGTATTGGGATATAGCTGCGCTTTCCATAGCGCGTTCTTTGTACCCCACTGGTTACGCCCGCTAACAAGAATTTCGATCTACTGAGTCTGGTTATGCTCAAGTCAAGTGCGACAGCCCTGATAAGCTTTCTCACTGATTATATTCCGTTTGTTGGGTTCGTTACAAAGCTGTGTTGTTGATGTCTGAAAATTGATAGCTTGTGCTATAATTTTCTTAACGGGTTTGATCTTTTGCTAAAGGGAGAAATCAAGTGGAATCTTATCGTTCAACTTACATCAACATTACACAATCTTTGCAGTATAGTCTTCAGCGTCAGGCGCAGCGGTTGGAGCGTTTCACCGCGCAGTTGGCGTTCGCGGATCGTTTATCCGTTTATGCTCCGAATTTAGAACAGGCTGCTTTATGGCGCGAACGGATCCTTGATGCCGGGCACATTGTACAGGCTGGCTTGAAAGCACGGTGCGTGGATATTGAGGATTTGATTGCGCAAGGAGAGGCGGCACTTTTTCCTCTCAGTGAAGTTGCTAAAACCTACACCTTGCTTTGCATCAGCCACGCGCATATTGATATGAATTGGATGTGGGCGTGGCCGGAAACGGTAGCGGTAGTCAATGACACATTCCAAACGATGTTGGCCTTGATGGATGAATTTTCCGGCTTTATCTTTTCGCAGGATCAGGCATCTACTTATGCAATCGTTGAAAAGTATAATCCCGTCATGTTTGAGATTATCCGACAGCGGGTACAAGAGGGACGCTGGGAAGTTACCGCCAGCCAATGGGTGGAGGGTGACAAGAATATGGCTTCCGGTGAGAGCCTCAGCCGCCATCTGCTGCATACCCGCCGTTATTTTCAGGAGAAGTTTGGCCTGGCCCCGGAGGATGTGCGGGTGGATTTCGAACCGGATACGTTTGGGCATCCCGCAACATTACCCGCAATCCTGGCACGGGGGGGGGTGGATTATTATTATCACTGCCGGGGCAGTCATGGCCCTCATTTGTATTGGTGGCTAGGGCCGGATGGCTCGCGGTTATTGGTCTTCAACGACATCCAATGGTATATGCCGGTTACTGGGACGAATATATCGGTTACACCGGTGATTGCTGATCCAGTGGTAGAGTTTGCGCAGACGACAGGCCTGAAGCAGATGCCAATGCTCTATGGTGTGGGCGACCACGGCGGCGGTCCGACCCGGCAGGACCTCCGGCGGTTGATCGAGATGGATAGTTGGCCCGTCTTTCCCAATGTGAGATTCTCCACGTTGCATAATTTCTTTGAGACGGCGGAGGCGGCATTGACGGCGGGGATAGCTCACGTTCAAGAAATTTCGGGGGAACGCAACTCTATCTTCACGGGGTGTTATACATCCCAGGCGCGGCAAAAGTGGGCCAATCGCCACGGCGAGAACCTGCTTTATGCCGCCGAGGCCGCCGCAGTTGTGGGTGAGCGGTTGGCGGGGATGGAATATCCAGGCGCGAATTTGGAACAAGCTTGGACGTATTTGCTTTTTGACCAGTTCCACGATATTTTACCAGGCTCCGGAATACGAGAGACGCGCCACTACACATTGGGCCACGCGCAGGAGACGCAGGCCGCGGCAGGTATAGCATTGACCAATGCATTGCGTGCACTGGCTGCGCGCGTCAACACGGCAGCATTACGGCGCGATTTTGACCCTGAGGGTAAAGCGGTATATAGCGAACGGGACTATAAGGATAGTATCGAATCTGATCGTTCCGGGGGTGCAGGCGTTGGAAATGCCAGCGGTACAGGGCATCCATCAACGTTCAGTGTCGCGCAGACGAGTGACCGCGCGTTTTTAGTCTTTAATCCCTTGCCCTTTGCCCGTACTGAGATTGTTGAAGTGAAGGTGTGGGATACACAGCTTGATGAAAAGCTCCTGATTGTGACCAGCGACGGTGCGTCCGCTAGACCCGTGCAGGTTCTGGAAAAGGGAAAGTATTGGGGGCACACGTATTTAACCGTGGCTTTCCCGGTGACGGTCCCTGGATTGGGATATCGTGTGGTATGTATCTCTGATCGGAGTGCTGAGTTAGGTCTGATTCAGGAAATGATAGGCGACCCCTGGGTTGCTACAGCCGAATCGCCACGGCAGATATTGCCTCCGGATATGACGTTGGAGAATGAATATCTCAAAGTGCGATTGGATTCTGCTTCGGGGGGAATTGTCAGTTTGGTAGATAAACAAACGGGTCGTGAGTGGATACCGGAAGGCAAACTTGCAGGCGTGCTACAATACTGTGTTGAGGCTAATAAGGGGATGTCGGCCTGGGTGATTGGAAATTTCCTCAAACAAGAGGATTTGTTGAAGGGTGGCGTGCTTAAGCGTGTACAGACCGGCCCATACATCAATACTTACCGTTGGACGCGTAAAGTATCTGCAAGTACGCTTACGCTGGATATCACCGTGCGCCGGGGGGAACCGCGCGTGGAGTTCCGTCTGCGGGTGGATTGGCGTGAGATGGGAGATATGGAGTTGGGGATTCCCCAATTGCGTGTAAACTTCCCGTTAGCTGTATCTGAGCCACAGCCCCGTTATGAGATTCCTTTTGGCAGTCTCCCTCGTGATTTACGGGCTGGTGAGGAGGTGGTTGCGCAGCGTTGGGCCGATGTTTCCGGTGATGATGGAGCCGGTGTGACACTGGTTAATACTTCTAAGTATGGACATAGTTTTGATAAGGATACACTGGGGCTGACGTTGCTCCGTGCCAGTATTGACCCCGACCCGCTTCCAGACCTGGGGGAACATATCATCGAATATGCTTTGGCGCCGCATGATGCTGGTTGGAGAGTAGGGGACAGTATGCAGGTTGGTGAGTCACTCAATATTCCGCTCTCGGTGATCAGTTGTGATTTCCAGGAGGGAGAATTGCCATCGACGTTGTCTTTGTGTGTAGTAGAGAATTCTAATGTGCGTTTGACGGCGATAAAAAAGGCAGCGCGGGATGAGGGGATCATCTTGCGGCTAGTGGAAGTAGAAGGCAGAGCCACAGATGCGCGTGTTATTCTCGCTCCAGAACTACATGTGGCGACTGTAGCTGAAATGGATATCCTGGAGCAGCCACTTAGTATAGATACTGCTCGCCTGGAAGGAAATGTGGTATCTGTAACTTTACCGGCGTTCGGCGTGGCGACAATGCATTTAATTTAGTAATGTAGGACAGACATTCTTGTCTGTCTAGTAGGTTGGAAAACCATCTACTGGAGGAGGCTAAAAATGAACATCGCGGATACAGATATGCGATCGGATCCTGAGCGATTATCCCAGCAGGAGTTGGAAGCCCGGCTTGAGGTATTGACGTCGCAGCTAAAGCAAGAAATGGTTGTGCGCGCTCAACTTGAAGCTGCGCTTCAGGAAACGACTGAGGCTTTAGAACTACGGATTGTGGAACGTACTGCTGCGCTCAATGCTTCTGAAGCGATGTTTCGTTATGTATTGGCGCGCGCTAATGATGGCTATGTGATCCTGGATGGCCAGGATCACATAGTGTATGCTAATGCCCAGGCACGTTTGTATCTCGGCTTGAGTGAGAAAATCAAGGAAAGTGAGCCTTCACCCTTTAAGGATTTAGTTGCTAAGCAGTACAACCTGGAGCCTTATCTATCGTGGGAGCATTGGCCCCAGCGCTCCTTTGTGGATGATACCCCCGCCCCCTTCTATCTTGTGCGTCCTGAAACTGTTGCTTCCAATGCATTTTGGTTAGAGGTAAAAGTGCTGGATGTTCCTGCCGGTATTGGGGAAACATCAGGACGGATCGTTCATTTGCGAGACATTACCGAGCGCACTGCATTGCAGGAACAATTAAATAGGTTTCACTCGGTGATTTCTCACAAGCTGCGTGCGCCCCTGGTGCCTGTCTATAGTGGCTTGCAGTATCTGGTACAGTTTTCCGGGAAGTTAACACGGGAAGATATACTTGAATTCATTCAGGATGCATTTGAGGGCGTTTCGCGTCTTTACAGTGAAGTAGAGGATATTTTACAATATTTGGATACGGCGCGATTTATGCGGGCTGAAGAGCGTTTTTCAGTTTCCAAGTTAGAGGGCCTTGTGACTAAGGTTCGCAAGGGGCTGGAATTGCAATCTGTCGCCGTTGTAATAGACGAAGCTGTGGACGATGTTAATGTTTTGCTTACGCAACGGGGTTTTGAATTGATGTTACATGAATTATTAGACAACGCAAAGAAATTTCACCCCCAGCACACGCCTCGTGTGGAAATCAGAGTTTTTTGCCCTGAAGCGCCTGGTCCTGATCCACATCAACTTTGTATCCAAGTACGAGATGATGGTTTAACGTTATCTCCAGAACAGTTGTCACGGATGTGGACACCCTATTACCAGGGGGAAAAATTTTCTACTGGCCAGGTGCCGGGGATGGGTTTGGGGCTATCGTTAGTAGCGACGCAAGTGTGGAACATTGGGGGAACTTGCTGTGCTTATAATCAAGAAGATGGCCCGGGCATCGTGGTTGAATTGACTTTACCGTGTTAGGGTAGCATAGTCTTGAACCGAAGGGTATAATCAAAGCTGTCTTTAAAAACATATTTTTCGATTTCGAGTTACACTCGAAATCGAAAAATATGCTCCTTTTTCTTTTGTGCCTTTAGATCTGGTTTTTACATTTTTAGTGGAGTTATATTTTGTCTATTATAAAATGCGGGAATGGATAATAGTATATGAAAATAACGTTAGGCATTGATACAGGTGGAACTTATACAGATGCTGTGTTGGTCGCGCAGGAGATGGGCGCGCCGTTTTCGAACAATGCAGTGCTTGCCAGTGCGAAAGCATTGACGACTTATCATAACCTGGCTTTGGGTATTGAAGAGGCAGTGGCCCGTGTTTTAACGACTTCGAGTGTGATGCCAGCAGCCGTGGAATTGGTGGGGCTATCCACAACTTTGGCAACTAATGCTGTTGTGCAAGATCAGGGATGCGAAGTTTGTTTGTTGCTTATTGGTTATGATCCGGAATTAATCAAGCGGCATGGTTTTACGCGTGATCTGGCGACGCCGCACGTCGTTTATGTGCATGGTGGACACGATGTGGAAGGTAATGAACTGGCGCCGTTGGATGAGGAAACTGCGCGGGCCGCGATCCTTGCTTACCGGGACCGCGTGCAAGCGTTCGCGGTGTCCGGCTATTTTGGTGTGCGCAATCCCGATCACGAGCTGCGCGTGCGTGCTTTCATAGAGGAATTAACGGCGGTCGGGCAGGATGGGTTGCCGCTTCCTGTGACGTGTGGGCATGAGTTGACGACTCGCCTGGATTCGGTTCGTCGGGCGACGACGACTGTACTCAACGCACGCCTTATCCCGCTCTTGCGCGAGTTAATGGTAACGGTGCAGGATTCGTTGCGCCGGTTAGGTATTGCTGCCCCCTTAATGGTGGTGAAGGGCGATGGTTCGCTGGTGCGGGCCGAGTGGGCTATCCATCGTCCGATAGAGACGATTCTCTCCGGGCCGGCAGCGAGTGTGGTAGGGGCCTTTACCCTGACTCATTCCTTTACCCCTGGCGGGTCCCCAACTGCGTCCCTTGATTCTGACCGATCCCCGACTGTGCCAGTATCCGATGTATGGGTGGCGGATGTGGGGGGTACGACAACCGACATTGCTGCACTACGTAATGGACATCCGCGCCTAAATCCAGAGGGTGCTCAGGTAGGCGGCTGGCGTACGATGGTCGAAGCTGTGGACGTGTATACTGTGGGTTTGGGGGGGGATAGTCACGTGCGTCTGGGGAATGTGGTATGGCCGGGAGAAGGGGCATTGGCAATTGGCCCGAATCGCGTGTTGCCTCTCTGCCGTTTAGCATCGGAGTTCTCTACGGTTGAGAATGAGTTACGCCGGCAATTGGCGCTGACACCGCGCCGGTATAATGATGTCTTGGGGCAGTTTGCACTGCTTAAAAAGCAGAATTCCTCCACCCTGTCAGAACGAGAACGCGAACTCGTGAAGCTTCTGACCGACGGACCGCGTTCGTTGGTGACCTTATCTGAGTTCTTGGGGCGGGGTGCCTTTGTCTCCGATTATGTGGACGCCTTGGTCGCACACCAGGCTGTTTTGCGCGCGGCGTTTACTCCTACCGACGCCCTACATGTCTTGGGTCGACTTTCCCTATGGAATGTGGAAGCGGCATGGTTGGGGGCGGAATTGCTGGCGACACAGGTAGGGCTTTCGGCAGAAGCCTTTTGTGAGCGTGTAGTGGCAGAGATGTCAACCCAGGTGACAACGGCCATAGTCACTAAAGTGCTTGGGGATTCGGATGTTCGCCTTCGCGAGGATATGCCGGTTGTGTGGGCGCGCGAACCGGCTGCTGCGGGATTATTGGCGCGGGCGTTGGGACGTGTTCCCGCATCAGATATAGCGTGTGAATTGATGTTGCGGCAACCTATTGTGGCGGTTGGTGCGCCGGTGGAAGCGTATCTACCGCATGTGGCGCAACAATTGCATACCGAGGTCATCATCCCGGAATATGCGGAAGTGGCCAATGCCTTGGGTGCGGTGGCCGGCGGGGTGATACAGCGACTTCAGATTTTAATCCGTCCGGTGGATTTTGAGACCGCTTACCGGTTGTATTCTTCTAATGGCTATCATCTGCCGGAAAATGCCCGTGATTTCGAGACGGCGGAGGCTGCTATCGCCTACGCGCAGCGCACCGTGCCTGACTATTTGCAGGCCGTGGCGCGGCGCGCTGGGGCTATGCAGGTGGAGATTCAGATGACGCGGGTTGACCATACCACGCCGGTTCAGGGCCGTCCCGCGCAGAGTGTCTTTTTGGAAACCGAGTTAGTGTTCACCGCCGTGGGCCGTCCGGCATTGGGGAATGTTAAAGAGCAAGGGAGCATAAGAGCAGAGGTGTAGGGACGCAAGGGAGCAGGGGGGAGGGATTAAGAAATAAGATCCCCCCGTTCCCTTATCACCTTTGCTCTCCGGCTCCCTTGCATGGGTTAGAAGGGAGGTCTACATTGACACCAAGAGAATATTTTGCAGCAGCATTGGACCGCCGTCCGTTTATTGGGCGGGTGCCACATTTTGAGCTGGTCTTTTTCCTGACGATGGAAGCGTTCGGCAAAGTACACCCAAGTCACCGGAGTTATCATCAATGGGATCAGATGGAAGAGAAAGAGCGGCAGTTACACCGTGAGGAGATGGCAAATGTGTATATTGCTACCGCAGAACGGTATGAGCACAGCGCGATCTTCCTGCATCCCAATCCTGACTCGGTAGAAGAGACGCTGCGGTTGGTGGATTTAATCCGTGATAAGACGGGCGACCGTTACTTTTTGATGCGTCATGGCGATGCCACATTTGGGATTCCGGATGGAGATCGAATGGAGGCGTTTGTTTACCGGTTGGTGGATGAACCGGAATTGGTGAAAGCCGAGGCGATGGCGCACGTTGAGCGCGCGTTGGAGCGCGCAGAGCGGTATCAACGGCATGGGGGATTAGACGGGTTTGCGCTGTGCTCCGATTATTGCTTTAACACGGGGCCGTTTCTCAGTCCGCGCCAGTTTGGTCAGTTCGTTACACCTTACCTTTCCAAATTGATCGCGGGCTATCGCGCTCTGGGTTTCTATACGATTAAGCATACCGACGGTAACATTATGCCCATCATTGATCAATTGGTCCAGGCAAACCCCCACGCGCTACATTCCCTTGATCCCCAGGCGGGTGTGGATATCGCGGAGGTGAAACGTCGGTATGGTGACCAGGTGTGCCTCATCGGAAATGTGAACTGCGGTTTGATGGATACCGGTACGGTGGAAGCTGTGCAGGCCTCCGCGCGCTATGCTTTGCGCCACGGGATGCCCGGCGGGGGTTACATCTTCTCCACCAGCAATTGTATTTACACCGGTATGCGTCTCTCGCGTTACGATGTGATTTTGGATGTGTGGCGGAAAGAGGGTGTGTATTTAGAAGATTAGCCAGTTGAGCCGAATGATGTGGCTGAAGCTGTGTTTTTAGATTTCAAGCTATGCTTGAAATCTAAAAATAATTAGCGCACACAAATGTTGGAATGTAGCCGCGCTTTCCATAGCGCGTTCTTTGTACCCCACCGGTTAGCGTGCTAACAAAAAATACACTTTTTTCTCTCTTAAGCCTTTGGGTTTTGTTTTTTTTCATAGGTGCTGAGTACACCGGAAAGCCACTTTATCATAAACCTTGGCAATGACGTCTCACTAAGTACTGGCTTTAGTACACTGGTGGGCAAAAAATAGCGCATTACCAGTACCCACAATGTGGTTCCCAATAACAAGCTGATCGCAGAAAGAATGAAGAGCGTAAAGAGTAATCCGCCGATGGCAGTTGGAGACGACCAATTGATAAGGGCATTGAGCGTGCCCTTGGGGAGTAATACCTGGCTTAGAAGGAAGATGATTAGAACGATGATAAGCCGACCGGCTTGTAGGGTTCGATCTGCCAGGCGATAGAGTTTAAAATCAAGTTGAGTCCCGTTGAGGATTAGGGTGGGGGCATTAAGGGTAGTGTAAAGTGCGTACTCAAGTTCCGCATGTGTACTGGACGGGAGTCGGTCATATTCCCTAATATCCAGGATGTAGTTAAAGTTGCCGGCACCCTTTTTGCGCGCATTGTCGGTGTAGTATTGCAGTGTAGCGGCAACAAGATTGGGATTGAACTGATCAATGTCAAAGGGCGCGGCGATATCAATCTTGGACTTCACTTCTGCCCAACTGAACTTGGATCCCCCGGACTCAGATTTCCGGCGTAATTCCGCTTCACTTTCGCCTACCGTGAGTACCCCGCCAGTTTCACGGTAGTAGGTCACCAGATTGGAGACACTTTCCCTAATATTTGCCTGGGGTATGTGGACGCGGATGTGATGTGTATCTGCTTGAAGATTGATCTCGCTCATAATATTATCTTCTCAATGGATTAAATGGAACTGAAATGTGTCTTCCACAGTGTGGTTTTTGGGATCACATAAGTTCAAATATTGAACAACTTAAAAATTTCTTGACGTGCGCTGTCGCGATTGAGCACATCTTCAATAGTCAGCCAATAATCAATTTCGTCACGATGAGCTTCTAATTCTTCTAAGGTCTGGTATGTCATTGATACTTTGTACATAATCAGTAGTGTAATTGCAGCCGGATTCTCCTGTTTTGCACGGCTTAAACTTTTAATAGCGGCGCCTATGCGTTCCAGGACTCCTGCTTTATCTATGCCACCTTTAATTTCTATAGCGACCAGAATTTGATGGTTTTCATCATAAAGTGCAATATCCGGTTCACTCATGTAAGCAAGAGTACGTCCATCTTTTAGTAGAGCCTGGGAATCAGTATCATTTTCTTTTGAGATTAGCCGTCGTTCACGGATTCTGCGTCGTATAAATCCTTTGACGAGTTCCTCTGCTATACCACCTTTTCTGTTTTGCCATGATCCTTGGGCGGTTGACCCGGCTGTCGTTCCGCGCCAGAGATCAAATTCACGCAAATCTAACTCTTCATCGGATTCGATTAAGCGACTGATGAGTTCATTCAAATGGCGAGCTGTAGCCCATGCTTTATCTTCTTCGAGGGGATGTTTGTTCTGACCTGTTTCAAATCGTTCTATACTTAATCCAATATTGCTCATAGATTTAAGGGAGACCATAGCTAATCCTCGATAGTAACCTATGGAGCGTTTTATGCTAATGAGAACATGGGGGTGCGCAAATGCGAGAACAGGTGGGATACCGTGATGTATGACTTTATTCCAAGCTAATTTTGATATGTTGAGTGTATCTAAGTTCCATTCAAGATTTTCGCCCTGTACGGTTTCTATAGCATAAGCGATTTCTAATAAGCCGTAATCGTGAAGTTTTTGGTGAAAAAATTCACTTTTAGTAATCTGGTCAACTAACCAGCTTTCTCTTGTATTCTGACTATCATCAGAAGATGTTGTTACTTCAGATCCTTCGAGTATATAGGTCATTTAAATTCCTTGTATGAGATTATGGTTTTCTCCAAATAGTGATACTTTTTCGTAGTGCTTCTCGGCCAAATTTACCCATTTGTTGGCTACTGTTACCTTTCCGTTGTGGAAGTACGTACACTTTGATGGGCTTAAATCCTACTTGTTCCGCTAGATGAGTGCATAACAAATCAACGGGGATAACTTCACCAGCATAACGGACATTATCATTGACGAATGCAACGTATGCGTTGGGACGGCAGGTACGATACAACTCCGCAAAGACAAAAGTTAATTCAGTAAAATATTGATCGATCATCGCAAGTACACCTTGATTATTAATATCACCGTGTTTATTTCTAATATACAGTGCTGTATTAATTTCAGCGAGAGCGGCATTGTTTTTGACGATATTCACGACGTGTTTGTAGCGTTCTGGATGATCAATAGAGCGATAGAATTCATTAAGCTGTTCTAGTTTAGGCTTGTTTTCGACAGTACAGGAGAGTTGACATTGGCGCAAATTGAAGATGTCTTTGCCAATATTCATATACGCTAACTCTAGCGCGTAAGTTCTTGTGTAATCATATCTGTTAGCGTAAGGAGGAGATGTAATCACCCCTGCAAACTGATTGGCGGGTAGTTTGGGGAGTTCGTAGAGTGTGCTGCCCTCAATAAGGGTTTGTTGACTATCTAGGATGGATTCACGTTGTAATTCAGTGATATCCACAATAATTTTGCTTAGGGTTTGAAGCAATGCTTCTTTTACACTGGGCAAATCTCCTTTGTAAATTGCCTGAATAGGTTGTCTTCCTTTTGCGAGTCGTGTTGCATTACGCTCTTGAACTTTTTCGGCACGACTATCCCACCGTAAGTATTGTCCATCTTTGCGGGTGTAACTGATGGATTCTAGGATACTGATGAGGATAAGCTGGCAGAGAAGTCTTGCGTTTTCGCTGAGAGGCAGTGTCATTAACCAGTGCCTATAGGCGAGTAAATCATGTTCGGTTTGCTCTGGAAATGCACTTTGGGTAATAGTTAAGTGGGGGAAAGTATCGGAAGTAGATGGAGGTGGAATTTCTCTTATCCAGGTGCGGAGAGTTCGTAATTCGTCTGTATCGTAATTAAACGCACGTGACTTGACTTTCCAGGCTAAGACACTGTGAGGTAAGATCTCAATACCCGTAGCATTGAGCCCCATCATTTGAGCTACCAACAGTGTCGTACCTGAACCGGCAAAGGGGTCAAGTATCGTGTCTCCTGGGCCAATGGCAAATTTATCCAGTAGTATTTCAACCAAACTAGCAGAAAAACCTTCTCTGTACTTCATCCAACTATGCAGAACTTCGGTTTTATTAGCCTGGAAACTCACGAGTTTGCGGTTGAATTCATCTGTTTCGGTTAACAGATGTCTGTAACGTGTTTCTAATTCAAGTCGAGCTTCTTCGGGGCACACACTGCGATGGGAAAAGGTATCCCGCGTTAAGTCTTGTTGTTCTTTGATTACCTCCGGTAATAGGGCGAGTTGTCGCATAGTATCCTTTCATAGTTATTAAGTTGCCCTAATTATAACCTAATGGCAGATTTTCCCCAATTTGATATATGCCTATTGACAGTTTCCCGAAAAGGATGTAAACTAATAGTAGTTATAACTATAACGTCTAGGTTATAACTATAACTACTAAGGAGATGAGGCCGTTGGTAAATGATCTAATTGACAGGTTGACCAAAATAGGCTTTTCAGAATATGAAGCGAAGGCATATCTTACCTTATTGCGTCAAAATCCTGCCACGGGGTATCAATTGGCGAAAGGATCGGGAGTTCCCCGTTCGATGATCTATGAGGTGTTAGGAAAATTAACTTCACGCGGTGCGGCTATGACGTTGCGAGTGGAGGGGGGAACGAAGTATGCACCTGTATCGCCACAGGAGTTCTTTGCACAACTACATCGTGAGCATGAGACGTTAATCACATCATTGGAAGGGGATTTGCAAACTTTGGCTAAGGTCACAGAATTGGACTACGTCTGGAATATCGAAGGGCGCGACAATGTATTGGCGAAAATAGAAGAGATGATCACACAGGCTCAGGAACGGGTGTATCTCGCGCTGGTTCCGGCGATGTTTCCTGCTCTAAAGGATGTATTGGCAGAGGCGGTAACCCGTGATGTGCGCGTGGTACTTTATACTACAGAAGAAGTGGATTCTCCAGGGTGTCGGGTAATCGTGGCCCATGTTTCTGAAGAGACATTGGGGCAGGTGCAGGGATTGGGCCTGGTTTTGGTGGTGGATGGCGAAGAAGTGTTGGTCGGTGAGTGGTTGGCGGCCTCACAGGCGCGGGCGTCGTGGACGAGTAGCCCGTTACTCGTATTTATTGCCGAACATCACCTGCGTACAGATTCCTATTTGCCGCAGCTTTTGGCAATGTTAGGGGATATGGCGTTAGAGATTATTGACGAAGAAGATCGCGAATTGTTTGTGCGAGCGATGGATAGTACAATTGCACATTAGGGAAGGGTAATATCAATTTGCGATTTGCCAATTTGCGATTTTCAGAGGAATTTCTCATTAACGCGGTGCGTTCACCAGCAGTAGGATGAAAATTGAATCCGTAATTCGCTATTCGCTATTTTCAGAGGAATTACCCATTAACGACTGGCGTTCACCAGCAGTAGGATGAAAAATTGAATCCGTAAT
>JAFGFI010000182.1 GCA_016931185.1 Anaerolineae bacterium | reverse complement strand
GCGATCATCACGTCGGGGGCGGTGGGATGACCCAACGCGAGCCGATACAGGCGATGTTCGTGCAGCGGGGCTGCTATACCGCAAGCTGCGTCAAAATCGGTGGATTCGGTAACACTGGCCAGGCGTTTCAACCAGTCCAGGAGACTGCGCACACTGCTGCTGGCTGTCAGATTAGGCACGGGTATGCCCAGGCGCTGCGCGAGCGGCGCAAAGTCCAGCGCGGCATCTACGTGAGCTTCAAAGTGCGTCAAGGGGATAGGGTGAACATCGCCGCCCTTCGCCAATCCCCAGTCGCAGAGATAGACCCACAGCGCATTGATGGCGAAAGCGTAATACTCCCGCGCCTGGTACAGCCGCCAGCGCCGATAGGTATCCAGCACCGCGTCTTGGGGCGTGTAGGTTGCGCCGTTATCTGCCGCCCGGAAATAGAGCAGTTGGCGGAAAGCATCTTCATCTAGGGCATACCCCTGAGTTTGATCGGCCACATCGAGGAACAAACGTAGCGTGGCGCGGCGAGGATCGGAGCGCGCGCCGCCGTGCAGAAAGGCATCCAACAGCAGGAGAAGGTCGGGCGCGGTTTCAAGGCGAAGCTGGCACAGGCATGCCCGTCGAATGTACTCGCTGATAACGTCCAGGGGAACTTCGGTCGCGTCTTTGTCGAAATATTCGCGGTAATAGACCGTAGACTGAACTGCCTGGCGAAACGCGGCGGCGACCTTTTTCCCCTGCTCGCTGGGCACATCCACCGGATACGGGAAACCCGACCCGCCAGGGTAAATCAGTCCCAATTCCGCAATCACGGAACGGTAGTAGAGGCCGTAGCCGCCCAAGTCGCTCTTGATGTAGTTGGTTGTGGTGTCGTAAACTGGAAGGTGTTGCGCGGCTAGGGATTCGGTCTTCTGACCACCAACGACGCTTCCCATTGCGCCGTGCTCCGGTTGATCGCAGAGATAGGCGCCGACCGAAAAGATGAACTCCCGTGGACGATAGAACTGCACCCATGCCGCGCGACTGCGCGGGCGGTCCCGCCGCCAGAACTCATCTAGCAGGAAAGTGTAGAAGCTGTAATAGCGCGGGTGAATGGTCAGCACGTTGACGCCAGGGGAGAGCGAGGGCAGGATTTGATCTGAAGAAACACTGCCCAGGCCCAAGTGATCCAGGCCGGTCTTGGCCGGGTACATTTCCGCGATCCATTGGGGAGTGATGGTAGGAAGGGATTGCATCAAGCTCTCCCCGTGTAACCAGGCGGAAGGAGAAGGCGGTCTTCGATAGCGGCGCGGTCGGCGTCGGAAATGTTGGCAACAGCAAGGCATCCCGTGAGCAGTTGAGTTATATAAAGGTATTGTCCTGTTTTTTTAAATTGCTTATAGCAATATCTAGGATGAAAATGACGGTGCTCAATAGCAATATCTGTAAGCCTATTACCGAAAGTTTTCCAACTCTCCGTTGATGTATTAAATTTCGGTAGTGGAATAGAAGCTAACGCAACGTATAATTGGGGGAGAGATGCACTTTTAATGAATGTAATGATTTCGTCCAGGTTGTTTGTGATATATTCTCCCTGGAAATATTCTTCATCTATCACTTCACAATATAAAATCACTAAGATAATCAAAATATCAATGTTGTAATCGGTTGGCGGTACGGTCTTAACCATTTTTTCGATAAAATCTGATGCATCTCGGATAGCCAAAAGAGTAATATGTTCTTCACTTCTATAGGTTGTATATCCATAGTCATCATAAGGATCAATTTCTCCCCAAGCTACTTTTAACCATGGGATAAACTCAAAGATTCGGCGAAGATCTAAGAAAAAATCTGCAATGCCGTGAAGAAAACTAAATTCAGAATAATCAAGATAAGAACCAATTTCATAGGTATTATTAATATCTTTAATGTCAGTGTCATCGTTGCCAGATACGAATGCGTAGTTGAGTAGGAAATATAATGCTCGCATTGCAACTGCCTTCTTATCTTGTATCATAACTTTTTCGGCCTGATACTTAGATACATTTATCAATTCCCATAAGTTTAAATCTTGCGGGATCAAGGCCGCTAATACCATTAAGAAGTTCTCAAAGAAATCGTCTGTTATATCCAACAGGCTGGATGTCAACAGAATCACCTCACGCCAGCGGTCTTCATGAACGCTGGTCAACAAGTGTGGAATGGCTTCCGTGTCGCCATTCTCAGCCTGAGTAACTACGTAATAGGCGGTGTAGTACTCCTGAAATATGGGATGCAAGAAAGCGTAAATTCCGTGAGCGTGCTCAACGAGGATGCCATGTTGCGCCTCAATTGCTTTGAGGATGGCGGCAGAGTCTATGTCTATGCGTGCTGGAGCATTGGGAATTGTGACCAGGTAATCGGTAAGCAGGCGTTCCAATCGCTCTTTGGGAATGAGGGTTTCGCCCTGCTCGAAAGTCGCGTAGGCGATGTAGGCAAACAGTTGGTGCTTCCGCCCTAGCGCCAATCCGTGATAAACTTCTGTCTGGCGCATAGCGTCGCGTTCGATGTTGCGGGATTCATCCCATTGGACAAGTAACGTATCCAAAGCCTGTCGGTAAAGATCGGCGCGCTTTTGTGGAAAGTCACCTCGCTCGTCAAAGGTGAGACACAACATCCCTAACAGCAAGGGCGTGCGCCCCAAATCACGCAGTCGTTTATCCTGTTCAATTTGCCTTCGGAAATTTTCAGTTTTGGTCATGTCTTCCCCAAACCAGTTAGCAGCGAAGGTGCGCATCTGCTCATCGGTGAAATCGGCAACTTCGACAGTCTTGGCGCGCTCAAACTGGTAAGGTGTCACAGCTGTACGATAGGTGAGCAGTATGTTGCAATCTAGATAACGATGGTTGAAGCGTTCCAACATCTTAATGAAAGTACTGCGCGCCTGCTCGCTCATTTCATCCAGAGCATCGAACAGAAGTAGGGCTTGCCCGGCTTGAAGTAAGTGCTCTACGTAGTTTTTGGGGTTGGCTAGTCCACAACCCACGAAGGATTCGGTAAGGATGTCCAGCAAGTCATCGTCATCGGCCCACTCGCGAAGCGCGACAAAGAAGGGTACGTGGTCATCAAGCTGACCTGCGGTGGCCTGAAGCGCGATGTGCTTGAGAAACGTGGTCTTGCCCGCGCCGGGTTTGCCCAGGATGACGAGGGTTTGCGTATCCAACTGCTTGACCAGTTCCAGGCCATCCAAACGCTTTCCTTTTTTCTCAGAGGACAGATCATTCAGGCCAGCGTAACGCAAGGCTGCCGGTTGTTCCAAGAGGTAGACATCGGTATAGATGCCTTCGACTGAAACCGGTTCGTGCTTGCCCAAGACGCGCATGGTACCGTAGGTGCGTTTGACCCATTCGCGGTAACGGGTGAGGGCGGCGTCCCATTGGGGAGTAGCGGGCGTAGGGACGTACTGCTCAAGTTCATTAGCGAGTTGGGCCAGTTCATGATGGGAAGCATCCGTCGGTGGGGTCTGATCGCAGAGGACATACAAGAGCAACACCAATCCGTTCTCTCCAGAAACGTTACGTTTTTCGGAAAGATACTCGACCGTGAGACGTACCCGTTCAGCATCGCTAGTAGCTTCGGGGAGACCGGCTTTCCATTGGCTGAGGCGGGAGTCTACAAAGATAGCCTGCAAGGCATGGTCGCTGACGAAGGAACCGCAGCGCAAGAGTGTTTTATGTAAACGCAGAAGCAGATCATATGGGATATCAAACATATCAACTTTCCTAATTCGGTGCTAATTTTTGAAAAAATGACTGTTTCTATTTGAACATAGTATTATGTTTAGACCGTATTTACTGGATAAATGATTTCTTGGATATTTAAAAATTTTGTATATTTATAAATCTGTGACAATCTCTGTAGAATGGGGACCTTAATCGACGGGCGGATGTAATCCGGCTTGTACCCATAAGGAACGTGCTGCAACAATTACATCATTGTTCATTTTTAAGGCTTCCACAGTTGCACGGCCTATTGCTGTCAGCCCAATGATTTCTGTCCCATCTTCACTCCAGGTAAAATGTACTTCCCAAGATTGAGTGCGTGGATTGAATAATGGTACAGAATCATTCGTTAGGGGATCTATAGCCTCCGTGCGTGTACCTTTGAATTCATTGCATAGTCGGCAGGCAAGCCAAAGGTTTTCACGTACAGTAAGACCCCCACAAGCCTCTGGAATCAGGTGATCAATTACCAATAACTGTCCAGAGATATGTTGCGTAGTGTGGCAATACCCACAGCGGAACTGCGCATCTGTAGCAACTTCTTGCCGTAATCTAGCCGGAATATATGTTTTACTCATAGTATTTTATGAATCTTGTGCAACTGGAATATGTTGCCCCCGCCACTTCAACAAAGCATACGAGTATGCTCTCCGTAACATAAGCAAGTCGGCTTCTTCGCGTAATTGGTCGAGTTGTGATTGTTCCTTATCCGACAGAACTTCCTGCTGATTTTTCAACAAGAGACTCTCATACTG
>JAFGFI010000181.1 GCA_016931185.1 Anaerolineae bacterium | reverse complement strand
TCTGAGTAAAAAAAGCCCTGCTTTCATTCCCGGAAGTTGTTTCCAGTCACCGTAACGACTTCAATCTGCCCCACCAAATCAGGCAAATAGAACGCCTGGCTGGTCGCCAGCAATGCGCCAGCCGGCTGTGTATACACTTGCCAGCGAAATGGCCCCACGCCAAACAGGTCGGCAGGGAGCCACCATACTTTGCGCCCCTCGCCCACGCCGACCTCATCCAGCGTCCCGCGCCAGCCTTCGACGTCGTGCCAGTCGCCGAACGCATCTTGCCATTGCACGACCGTCCACAGGCTTTGCCAGTGGGAATCGATAGGCTGACCTTGCACCCTCAGCCAAATCAACGCGCCCTCTGATTCAATGGATGGAGAAGGGACGACGGTAGAAACAGGAGCGGTGGGTAACGGCGGCGACGCGGGGCGTGTAGGAGTAACAGAAACAGCACTCGCCAGAACGACAATCTGGGGAGACGAGAGGAAGCTATACACAGCAGCCATTAACAGCACGACGCCGACGCCAAACACAACAAGGTTTTGCAGATACAACTTGCGCATCATCGACCTCCTACCGGACGCGGCAAAAATGCGCTCGGCTTGCATGGCATCGTTTCCGGTGCAGAAGTTGTAACACTGAAGGATGCCGGCCCGGCGCGGTTATTGGTTTCGTCGGTCTCATTGACCCAGCCCCACGGCTGGTCGCTCCACGAATCCACGTACGCCCAGAGCGTGTGTACACCGGTCGGATAGGTGGAAACCGGCCATTGGCTGTAGATGAAGTTGTAAACAGAGTCGCCAATGGTCAGCGTTAAACTTTCGCCGGACGCCAAAGCCGGTATTTGCCAGGCAGCGCCGTACAACGGGCACAATGTCGGCCAGGGTTGATTGACCTCCGGCGGCGCGGACGGGTTCAGATACAGGTCTATCCAAAAGCCGGACGCCGTACTCCGGCCCAGGTTGGCAATCCGCAATTGCGCTGCCGCCGGGTCATCCGGGTCTACCGGAGTGACGATTTCTACGGTCAAGTCCGGGCGAGGGTCACCATTGCGCAGCACGAGCGGCATATAGACACGCCAGGGAAACGATGGCGCGTGATAGGTGATCTCCAGACGCGGGCGCACCGTCTCCGAAATGGCCGCCGGGCCGTGAAGCACCGCCGTGAACGCCGCCAGCGCATCAGGGTCGGGATAGAGTCCTACCAGCAAACCATGATTGGGTTGACCAGCAGCCCAACTCTGCACTATGCCGGTCACATTCACTGTATAGACATCGGTATATTCAAACAGAATGGTGGTGAGCGCTGTCGTCGATGTGACAATCGCCGGGTTGTCCTCCCACATCCACGTTGCGGATGGTTGCCATGACTCGGTCACTGTGTAGACACCACAACTCAATGCTGTCCCCGGCGCGGGCGCACTCGGATAGGAGTAGTCGAACCGGTCTACGTGGAAGACCAGATGCGCGTGTTTTACCTGTGCGCCGGGCGGCAAGCGGGTGAGATCGAAACGGAGATATCCACGGTAGTAGGCGGCATCACCACTCAAGGGAATATTGCCCACCTTCAACGCCTGGTCAACCACGATGGTTCCGGCAGCGGTATGCTCCAGGATCAGACTTTGAGCCACAGGCAGGATCAACGTTTCCGCCGACGCGTGTGCCGCCAGCGGGACCGGCGCGCGCGCGAGTATAATCCAACATCCCATACCGATCAACAGCCACCCGACAACGTGTTTTATCACTTTTGCCATGTTTTTATCCATAGCGTTGGGGCGAGTGTAACGCTCACCCCAACGGCTTCCCCGCGATCGATCCCTTACTCCCGCAATACCAGCGGCAGATAAACCCTGAACATGCGCCCGGTGAAGACCGCAACAACTGACGAATGTCGCCCCTCCACCAACGTCGCGCTACGCGCGCGGACAACGTAATAGTACACCTGGGCCAACGGGTCATCGGTAATGATATTCTCCATTGTCGCGCCGCTGGTCATAGGCCCTACCTGGTAAAAGTCGCGGTCAGGTTGCGTACTGCGATAGACCACATAGTCACGCGCACCGGCGATCTCCGTCCATTCCAACAGCACCCGCCGGCGCGCCGCATCCCACGCGGCGCGGACCAGGGTTGGGGCAGGCAACGGATCCGCGCCCACGTGCAGGCTATACGCGGCACCCAACGGGGAGTTGACCGTGAACGTTTGTTCCCCCCAGGTGTAGACGTAGCGCGCGCCGCTTTGCACCAACAGCGGCACATAGAACGGCGTGGTCTCCAGCCGCGCCAGCCGCGTCCGGATTTGTTCCACATCCGGTGGGGTAAAGCGCACTTGCACCCGCACGTGTTCGGTGTCCAGTTCCGGATCGCCCAAGCCGCCGTAAGGCAGGATGGAGTCCTCCAATTGCCAGGTAATGACGCCGCTGATCACGCTGACAGGCGCGGGGATGACGTCCAGAATTTCGACGCCGGTTAAATCGACAGTTGTACTGATCACCGGGCTGCGGGCCGGCCGGTTACCCACGTTGATGATGGCAATATCTACCCAGACATCCACGACTTCACCAGGCGCCGGGTCAATGACCATCCCACCGTAGAAGGGGCTGGTGACGGTCAGGAGCGTGTATGTCCCGGTAAGCGCGGGGCCGCTGACGGTGGTATAGCCGGGGTTGCCGGAGACGGTCAAGGGGAAATCGAAGCTGTCAACGCCCACAAGCTCCGGGCCATAGTTGACCACGCGGTAGCCCGGCTCCGTGGCGGTGATGGCGGTCTGCACCAGCAAGAACGCCTCGCCGGTCAACTCCGTGCCGTTTTGCTGCGGCAAGGTCTGCCACTCAGCGGGGATCGTGTAGGTGATGAGGCGCGCGCCATTGTCCAGCACGGTGTAGGTGAAGGGAACGGGCGTGGTCAACGCGGCAAAGAAATCGCTCCACTGTTCGGTGGCGGTGTATTCGACGGTCGTTGCCATCTGCGCTGACGTCGCCAACGCTGCCGCTACGGGCGTAACGTAGTCCGGCGAGAGGTCTATCACTTGATCCGCGAGCGTCTGCCCCAGAATACGGTTCACATCCCCGCCAACGCCCACCCGCGCTACGGGCAAAGGGAACTCGGCGGCGTCCGGCACATTATCGCCGGTGAGGGTGAAGAGGATGGGATACATCACGCCCGGCGCGACGCTTTCGTCCACATGCACCCGGTAGTAATAGACGCCGCGCCCGATGTCGGGAATCTCCGTGGCCCAGAGGTAGGGCGTGTCATAGACGTTAGGCGGCGCCTCCACGCCGTCGGTGAAGATCGGCGTCAGTGTGATTCCGGGCGGCGCGACGTACTCTAGCGCCACGTTGCTCCAGTCCTGCCCCTCGGCGTTGACGACTTCGTATACCAGCAACGTCTCCCCACCCGGCGCGACGGTGGCAAAGTAGAGGTCAGGCCCCCAACTGCCGCCCACGCGCGCGGTGGCCGCCTTGTCCAGCGTTCCTACACTGTCCACGTAAGTCTCTTCCCAGTAGCGTTGTACGTCAGCGGCGCTGTTGAGATGGATGATCTCGTGCGCCAATCCGCCCTGGCGCGGCACTTGCGCCTCGGCCACGCGCTTGATGACCTCCGGGTTGGCGGCGTAGCCCTGCTCCACGCGGACGTGGGTCATCCCGGTATCGTACTGGCCCGGCCCACCGAGCTCCACCGGCGCGGCGAAGCGCACGCCGCCATCCACCAGAAAGGAACCTTCGCGGACATGCTCCGGGTAGGTGCGCAGGCGCGCGGTGATGGTGAGCACCTGCGGCGTGTTTTCGGGCAACACGCCCTGGAATGAAAGTAACTCGAAGGCCGGGTATTGGAGGCTGTATTCATCCAACAGTACGAAGCTGCCATTGCTGGATTCCCAGGACAGGAACTCGATATCGTAGCCCAGGCCGCGCGGCAGGAATTTCTGGATGAAGAACTGCTCCTGGCTCAAGGTGCGGTTGACGCTGGCGGCCTTAATGACGTAAGTGACGGTAAGCGTCTGCGCCGCCGCCACATCGTACAGGCGGTCGCCGCGCTCGCCCTCGATGCCGTACACGTCCACCGCGCGCGTGCTGACGGCGTCGCCGGTGCGGGGGTAGGGGATGATGTCGTAGAAGGAACTGCGCACGCTTTCGGTGACGGTGTGGTTCCGTCCCCACAGGTCGGTGTAGCCGATCTCCGAGGTGACGGGCGCGATGGGGTTATTGATGGCGGCCTCCGGGAAGTACTCGCGGAAGGGAATGGGGTCCTGGCCGATGGCGGTGTAGACAGAGCCGCCGTTGCCTTCGAGGACAAGGGTGCCATCAACTGGATCTGCACTGAACGAGACACTCCAACCGTATACTTCACGGGAGAATACCTTATACCGAATAAAGGGGTCTTTTGCGTCATAAGACAACATAGTACCCAAGTCAAAAACCAAAGTTTTTCCAGCGACCCATAGATCACCATTGTTAGGTGTTTGGTAAACAAAACTTTGAATTTCTGGCGGTATGGTAATTGGAGTATGTTGGGGATTAGGAATGCGTACCCAAGTACCGCAATCCCAATCTTCGAAAGTGTAGTACCAATACTTATCAGCAGCATCCATTGGTATGGGATAATCACGTTCAGGGTAACCATAGATTTCATTCATCACCCAGACATTTGTTTGAGTTCCCTGTATGTAGGGGAACGTGGTTTGATCATAGGCGTCTCGGATAATGTCAAAGAATGGTACTGTCACAGTATAGACCAAATTGTTTGCACGAGTTTCAAGTTTATTTTCCAAGTCATGTCGAACATGGATGTAAAAACCCTCTGAAGACAATGGATAGACATTATCCGGTTCATCGGTGAAATTATGCGCGATCAGCGCCGGCAACAAGGCACGCACGACCGCATCGGGACGGCTTAATTGCACCGTTCGCGCTGTTGCGTTATTGGCTGTGTAACTGAAATCCGCCGTGCTGACGGTCACTTCGCCCGGCTTGAGTATATCCGTCGCTACGTTTGCCACAATGAAACTTAACTCGTGCGCGCCGGACGGCAGGGTATCCGCTGTCCAGATCACCAGAGTCCCGGCGGGCAATATGCCGGTTCCTTGCGTCTCGGTGATAGTACGAGTCATCACCGTTCCCAATGTGACGGTTGGCGGCGTGAGTAAGTGGAATCCGGGAGCGATGAACTCAGTATAGTAGAAGTTGGATACCGGTTCTGTGCCATAATTCGTCTGCGTTGTCCGCACCAACACCGGCATTTCCGGCTCCAGCCCTGGTACTACATCTGGCTCGACGCCGGGCATAAACTGCTGCTCCACACTGACCTGACTGCCCACCTGCTCCGCCCCTGCCGTGAAGAGCGCGTGATAGAGCAGGCCGTAGGTAGAAGTATTGGCCGAGGCGTGCCCGCCGATGAGGATAACGCCGCCCGCCCCCACGCGCCGCAGCACGATGGCGGCCTCGCCATTATCCGCATAGTCGGCAACCCGGATCAGGTCTTCGGAGAGGGTAAAACGCGGCGTATCGTTGTACCGCGCCAACTCCATCCCGTCCGGCCAATTGTAGGACAAAATAGCCTCTTGTTCCACCGCCGTCAGCGCCGAGACACCCGCCGGCAACGTGTCATCAGCACTGAGCGTGCCATCAGGGACAAGTCCTGCTTGCTGCGCCAGCAGACAACCATCGCCCTGGCAGACCACCCACTTGCCGGCCTGCACCTGCGCCAACAGCGCCGGCGCTGCGCCGGATTCGGCAAAGATAGTCTGCACATCCGCCGTCACCCCCGCGGGGATAAAGATAACATCTGAGGGAATAGTATCCGAGACCAGCGTGACCTCATCCACGCGCGGCCAATCCGGGCAATTAAGCGTATCTTCCAATACTACGCCGATTTCCAGTTGTTCCCACGAGGCACGCTCGTCGGCGCTGATGCTGTTGAAGATGACGGGAATTTGCGGGTACAACACTTGGGCGACAGGCACATCCAACGGGCCAATATGAACTTGTTTAGTAAAATCCCCCGCGACTTCGCCGGGCAAAATGAACGTTCCGGCAGGGTAAGAGGCAATAACCGCCGACTTACCATACTCCTCAGCAATACTAAAGGCTTCTGTTGCCATCAAAGGTATTTGCCCATTCCATAACGCTGCCATCAAGACGCGGGTAGCAACTAGGCGATTCGCCTGTGTCGCATCCAGCGAGATGATGGTATGAACGGTTTTATCCAACGTGAGTGTGATGCGCTGCGTCGCTTCAACATTACCAGCAATATCCACGGCGCGATATTCAACAACATTTTCTCCGTTTTGCTCAATCAAGATGGATTCGCAAGGATTCCACTGTCCACCATTCAAACGGCATCCAATATATGCCACCCCAGAGGCCCCTATACCTGGATCTGTACCGGTTAATACTAAGGTCACATCTGTTATATAAGTATCATTTTGTAATGGGAGTGAAGCACTAATTGCATACGAACTTACAGGTGCCACAGTATCGATATGCGCAGCCATACTGATCGAGAAAGAAGATACCACACCATCATATACTGAACGAATAGCAAAATCGGTGCGACCTTGTTCGCTTAAACTTACAGTTGTCACATCATTAATCCATTGCCCACCTTGCCAGTATTGCGCGACCGCAGTTGGATTGCGATTAGACAAATTAAACTCGGCTTCACTAACAAACCAACCATTGGAGCCTTCTACCTTACAGGTACGAAGTGATGGTGAACTAGCTAGACGAGGAAACAACACATACTCAGGCAAAATTCTTGATTCAAGAACGTCATCACCATTGACATCAAAGGACATCCCAAGTGGCATTCCATAACTTAACTGAATCAGGTGATGAGATTGATCGTCTACAGTAAAGTCAACATAAGCCACTTCGTGCATATGCCCCCGAAAATGGTCGGGAACAGAGTAACGCAATGAGGCTGTTCCACTTTCCTCTCCAAGAATTTCTATGGAATATTCTTCACTTATATCTCCTCCTTCAATAGTAATTAAAGTGGCCTCACTTGTGGGTTGGTTAAAATCGCCACCTGGAATCTGAATATCAATATCTCCAGATTTATTCACTCCAACGTGATTACCTAGTCTATCATACACATGGAGTTTGGCTGGACCTAATAGATAAACTTCAATAGGCGGACTCATTGGGATAGGCTGATAGCTCAATGGATCTAAAGGTGATTCTAATGATGCAAAGGAATAGTCGGTATTTAACCCAGAAATGCCAGGTTGCCATCTATCATATGATTGTTCAATCCACCCCCAATCAAAGGAAAGATCATCAGGAAAACAACCGGCCGGGAGGCATACTTCTTTACCTAAAATATCCTTACATTTTTGCCCACACTTTCCCTCCCAATAGTAATAATTACCACTCTGTACACTTATGGCACTGGCATTATTAGCATTGCGGAAGTATTCGCGAGTAGCCTCACGCCAGTATTCTTGACAATCTCCAGCATAACACCCTTTATTCTTTTCTAACCAAGAAGCAATAATTTTGGCACCATTTTGTCCAGTAAAAAGCGGTGCTCCAGCATTAAACCCAAGCCAGTAATCTGGGCCAGGTATTTTTGCCCATCGTTCGCCAGGGTGCCATGGCGTCGTACCATCTGGCATAACTGCATCGAAGGGGCCTTTTTCAGCCTCACTATCTTTGTCAGGTGGCCAATCATCATCAAAGTTGCCATTGTAGTCATTAACATCCAAAACACTGCAATCAAACAGCAAGACAAAATCCACATCTTCTATCCAAGCATTACCAATATCATTGGCCCATGAACCAGAAGAGTATTGCGGAATATAAGTTGGATCCGTGTTAGCTACTTGAGGTTGAAACCCCCGCCACTCAGCTTGCCCATTACCAAACATCGTTTTAATAGTAGCTCCATCATAAATATTGCCTGAATAGGCGGGAAGCGTCCCATCATTAATACTATCCTGAATCACTCCACCAGTGGCGGTATGTCCTGAAGGTGGCTGAGTTCTTGGATGAGCGCCATGCCCTAAATGCACCAATATGTCAGCTTGATTTTGCACAAATACTTTCGCCGTTAATCCCTCTAATGAGGCTGTTAAATCTTCAAAGCCACCAGCTTTTAGAAAGGTTAGGTCACCTGGAGGAATACGGGGTGTGGAAAATCTGTCACCAGTTCCACCAGCCAAGCTCTTAAGTGTGTAGTACTTTGGTATAGTTGCTCCATCATACCCATTACCATATACAAAATCGACAAGCCCTGTTAAGTCACTGCCAACAAAGGCTATTTCTTTATTCTCTTCCTGTGTTGTAATCTCATCCGCATCAATTGATACTCTATACTCATAGAGACTTCCATATACTCTTTCGAAAGTAAGAGGAATATTCGCTCCCGTCATTTCACTTGTTAGCGAACCAATTAATGTATCAGGTTGCTGATCATAAAAAAATGCAATTAAACGGATCGTATCCTGTGCCAGATATTCCCAGTTGTGAACAATATTCCAATTTTCATCAGCTACGTGGAGAGAAGGTGGCCTAGTACCAGGATCGCCTGAATCACAACTCCCGAAATCTCCATCCAGTGGATGCGACCAACCTTCTTCACCGAGTGGCCCATATTCACCTGGTTGTATATCATCAATCCATACCTCATTCTCATACCAATCTGCCGGATAATGAGATACCCTTCCATCTCCAGTTCGAATTGCATCTATCACAAAAGATAATCTTGTTCCCAAATCAATAGGAGTGTCGAGTTCAACAGAATAGTGACGTTTGCCATCACTAAAGCCGATATCAGTAGCTTGTATATGCTTTTCAACAAACGCAGCATTCCTAAAGTAAAAAGCATGAAAAGTGGCATCTACCGGGCCATCTTCTTCTGGATATCCAGGAGCCGGTGAAATATCAAAATTAGCACCGATGGTCGCATCATCATTTACAGTAATAGTGATTTCTGATATCTCGGGATAGTAAGTGTGCCCTCTATAGTCCACATCGTTTGAAGTTGAGATAAATCCCTTTTCAAAATAACCGATCCACTTGTACTCGAAGCCTTCATAGTACGAAGGAGCTATCTGTTCATCGGAAACAGGCGCACCAATCCATGCATTGTCATTTTGAGCAATATCCAAAAAAGCATCAAGAATGCCATTAACAACACTGAACGCAGTACATCTGTCATGATTGTAGATCATGACCCCATGATATACAGTATTTCCACCATCACCAACAAAATCTTGTACTAAATAACCATTCCACTCATGAACGGCCGCGCTTGGATTGCCCGTTTTCCATTTTACTGGACCCAAATCTCTACCGTCAAATAAATTCCGTTCATAAGCTACTAGAAACGATTTGAAGGCATCGTCGGCAGAATGCCCATTCCAATAATATGTACCCTGTCCAACATCTAATGGTTGTCCACCGGGGGTACTTAACCCTTTCAACCAAACACGATATACTTGATTTTCCGGGTCTGCTTCAGGAATATTGGGAAATCGTTCATTTGGGTCATTTTGATTTACTATGTAGAAATCTATGACATTTCCTTCCTCAAATGAAAAGCGAGAAATTGATCCCCCACTCGATCCTGAACTTAAGGTCATAGTGTATACTTCACCAGCTTCATCTATAGCATACAAAATACTATCGTTGCCAAGAGGTGGCGAGAAATCAATGCTGAGCCACCACTCATTTGATGAGTAATGTGCTTCTGCCTCAGAGACCTTGATATTATCGGTGCTGAAGCAAGAGTACTCATGAGACTCGCATTGATCGTTACTCTGCAACATTGGGGTGTAGATATCCATTTGTGGTTGAGCAGCTTGTGTCCCAGCCACATTCGGCATCACCATCATCACCGCCACCAACAACGACACCACCACGCGCACCACACGCCGCACATCCAATTTCTGCCAGGCTTTCATCGTAGACCTCCTTCGTCTCAATAAGAACTCATGCAACGTCACCATCGCCGCCGCGCTCTTGTGTATAACCTCTGCCGAAGCGCAACGCTTGCCAGGTTCATTCCTCACCGCAACACCAGCGGCATATACACCTGTCGGATGCTCCCTGGATCGTTATACTCATACGCCCCCAAATCGGGTAACGGGTCACGCGGAACACCGCTGATGTCGAACGCTACGCCGGAAGACGCTCCGCGATTCCGCGCCGGGGATGCGGCAGTCAAGCGGTAGTCGTCCACGCCCACAAAGGCTGGATCACCGGCAAAATCCCGGCTGCGGACAATCTGCCCACCGGTGTCTGTACTCTGCGTGTCCGTGAGATTGCGCCACAGTGTCGCGGTCAACTGCACGGTAGTCGGATCCTCGCTATGCCCAACCGCGCGCATGCCCACTGCCGGCCCGGTCAAGATCGTGTTGGTCATTGTCGCGTGCGCGGGGCCTTGTCCGGAGTTCTGCGCCCACACACCCACAGCGCCATTGCCGGCCAGGGTCGTGTGCCAGGCCTGCATCTCACCGCCGATGACGGTGAGACCGGTTTCCGCGTTCGCCGCAATCACGTTGTTGATCAACGTCGCGCAATTGTTCCACAGCAGCAGGCCGTTGGTATTGGACACAATGCGGTTATCTGAAAGCGTCGGGACGCCCATATCCACCACGATCCCGTGACCGTCGCCGGTATTGTTCTCTATACGATTGCGCGTCAACGTCATCGTATCTCCGCTGAGATACGCCCCGCTGGCAAGCGAACCGCCGTGATTATGATGAATATAGCAATCGCTGATAACCACGCTCGCGCCCTCGACGTATAGACCGCCGCCGCTGCCCCCGGCATAACCATTGGCGAAGATCAACCCTTCCAACGTCACGGTGATGCGCGCGCTCTCATCCGGCGCGCTGATTACGCCGCCCCGCCCGCGCCCGTGCGGGTCAATGACCGTGGGATAACTGGCAGGCTGCGCCGTCGTCCAATCGGTGGTCGTGTAGCCGCCCCGCACCGTCAGAGTCTTGTCAATGAATAACGCCTGGGTGATTGTCTGCGTCCACCCGCCCAGGGGGTATTGAAATGCACTCACGGTAGTATAGACGCCCTGCGCTACACGGATCTCGTCACCGGGCGCGGCGGCGTCAATGGCCGCCTGGAGCGTCGCATAGCACGGCGTCGCACTGATGCAGTCACCATCTGGAGCAATATACCGTGTGGAAGACCATGCAGCAACGGGCACAGCGATAACCCATACCAGCAACGAGGACACGAGCAGGCGCAGGAAACGCCGCCAGGATTGTATCACCAGACCTCCATTAAGGGTACCACTTCATGCCCAACCAGGCTCCGATCAGGAATCGGAGAAACGCAGAAAGCGGCGCAAAAGGTTAGGATCACTCTAACTAACACAATTTTAACACAGTTTTACACCGCACAAAATAGTACTATAGTCCTGATATACTCACAATAAAACAGGTTGTAGCCTAGGGCCTTGTGCCCGTTTCGAGCGTTAAAAACACACTCATACGATATAGTCGCTCTAATTTTGAAACGCACCTCGAAAGCCCAAGACACACGATCTTGCATTTTAGTGAAAAATCTTGTATTATAGTTATAGGTTCACAATTTGGCACTAACGCAACACTCAAGACAATTGCAGTGCAACTACGGAGAAAAAAGCGTCAAATGCTGATAGTGTTCTAGTGTTGGCTTCTACCTGCCTCCTTCTCCACTGTAGCGCTGACTTACACAGACAATAACCCTCTGTGCAATTGACAACGAGACCACCTTCTGTAGTGCCTCCTGCTTCACCGCGTTGATGCGAAAGGAGGCTCTCCAATGCATATTGCAGACAATCATTGGAGACCAGCAAAAGAAACTTCGGAATACCCGGCCAATTTCATTGGAAGCAAAGCCGCAAGGGCATCCCCTACGCCTGTATCTCACACCCACATTGCTTTAACCAGGCAGAATCCGTCTGAATTTTCCACACGTGTTTAACCGCTCCTGGTTGAAAGAGGAAACTATGGGAGTAGAAGTTTACCGCAATTTCATGATTCAAGTCAGTCGCATCTCTAGTAAACGAAAACAGTACCACGTGCGCGTGAATGGCCTGGTTCCTGGCGGCATACCGGGATACAACGAGCACGAAACCTGTATGTACGATCCAGACCTGTTTGTGGTTAAATCGGAGGGGCAACCCTTGAACCTGCTCGATGCACTCACGACAGAACAGATGACCAAGGCGCACATCTGTCAACTGGGAACCATACTCAGCGACCTGGTTCTGCCCGGTTCTATCCGTGAGCGCCTGCGCGAGAGCCTGCGCATCGTGCGCGAGCGCGGGCAAGGTCTGCGAATGCGACTGATCATTGAGGCGCCACAACTGCGCGCGCTTCCCTGGGAATATCTCTACTTGCCCACTGCAGAACACGTCGACGCGCCAGATGATTGGGGCTTTTTGGCCCTGCAACCTGATGTATCCATCGTGCGCCACGAAGCCATTGGCTTGAGAGAACCAACATCTGCAAAAAGCCGTCCTTACCGGATTTTATCAGCTTCGGCCATGCTCACCCCGCAAGAGATCGACGAACTTAGCCAACGTCAAGACGCCGTAGAGCAGATGTTACAAACACTCGACAGTCTTTCCTGCAAATACGGCTGGCTCAAACACACCACAAGCCAATCGTTAAAAGAAATATTGCGGGAGCCAACGGACATTTTCCATTTCAGTGGGCATGGTGGTTTCGACAAGGGGAAAGTTTTGCTTGAACAGAAGGGAAGTACAGCCGGGGTTCCTATTGAGGCGCGCGCTTTTGCCAGACTGCTATACGAAGCGCATGTCCAGTTAACTATATTGACCCCTCTGGAAATGCCGGAATCTTCTGAGATAGACCCATGGACAAGCACCGCCGCCGAATTGGTCGGCACCGGTATTGCGGCGGCGGTCACGAGTCGCTTTCCCCTCGCAGGTGAAAACACCCTTATAGCGCTTGAGGAACTCTACAAAGGCGTGCTCAAGGGCCAGACGATTGACGAAGCCGTCACCAAGGCGCGCCGGGCGATTTACCGGCGCACCGGTCTCACCCACCATGATTGGGCTGCGCTGGCTCTATATTTACGGGCTGAGGATGGCCTCATTTTCCCGGAAACTTTCGCACTTGGCGAACGACAAACTCAGGTTTCGGAACAGCCCAACATCAACATAACCGTGACGCAACATATCGAAGGTGCTGTATCTGGTTCGGCAACTGGCGTCTCCATCGGATCGATAGGCGGCCAACCGGTCTATGACTCCGCGGCGACCGTGCCCCATATCGCGCCAACGCCCCTGCAAACGCCACTCATTGGCCGTGATGATGAATTGACACAAGCGAGAGCGCGCGAGACCGAGGGACAGAAGTACTACTTCTACGGCGCGTACGGGATAGGCAAGACGAGTTTGGCCACAGAATTGTTCTCGCAATTGCTCAAGGCAAAGACATTTGAAGATGGGTACCTGTGGCGCCGGGTGTCCGATATGACCACCGAACAGGCTCTGGAATCGGTGGCTGCCTATTTCGGCGACGCCGGTGTGGCCAAGTCGCAAGGACGCAACGAGAAAGTGAACGCGCTGCGCGCGTTGCTCTCCCAACGTCCCGATTGTTTGATTGGTCTGGATGAGGTCAAGGATGCGCAAGTCGCACGCGCGTTTTTAGACGCGGCCGGACAATGCACGGTTATTCTGAACGGCCTACGTCGCGCCGGCATCAGTGAGCGCGCCAACGAAATGAGTATTGAGCCGCTGCACCCCGACGAGGCCATTCGGCTTTTCGCCCAGCTAGCCCATCTGGATTGGGAACATGTCCAACCTGATGAACGAAGGTGTGTCGAGCAAATATGTAACAAGATGGGGAACCTGCCCTTAGCCATAAAATTGACGGCGCTGACGTACACAGAGAGTGGCGATTCACTTGGGAACCTGTGGCAGCGCCTCCAGATTGTCCCCACGACCATTATCCCTGAGTATGAGGAAGTCAGCACCATTTTTGAAACCGCCTATCAAAGCATCCAGGGAGCTTCTGCAGCATTGCAGATGTTGGTGAGAATGGCATGTTTCCCCGCCCTCAATGCCCCCGTGACGGCGCTCCGGGAAGACGACATGGCGCCGGAATACTTCCTGGCCAAGGACAAATTGCTGGCACTGGGCCTGGTGAGTCAACTCACGGCAGATCGCCTGGCATTACACCCGCTATTGGGCTTATTAGCGCGCGAGAAGACTACCTCGGAAAGCCCGGAGATGGTACAGCGCGAACAAGTGTGGGTCGCCGACTGGCTGCTGGCGCACGCCAGGCAACATCAGAAGGCGTATAGCATTCTGAGTCAAGAGCATGACAATCTGATCGGCATCGTTAGTTGGCTCAAGCGCGAGCAGAAGCACGAGGCCATCATTGCACTGACCGGCTATCTCTTCGATTATCTGCGCGTGCGCGGTCATTGGCAGGAGGCGTTGGATTGTTTGACAGAGGCCAATAAAGCGGCGCAGCACCTGGAGCGCCCACTCGACCAGGCCTGGATTCGGTGTTACGAAGGAACGATTCGTATTTTGCAAGGGCACTACGAGCTTGCACAAGACGCGCTAGGTGAAGCTGACCGGTTATATCAGGAACACCATCACGTTGCCGGCAGGGGACAGGTGCTCTTCCGCCAGGGTACCATTTCGGCACTGACGGGCGATTTACATGAAGCGCGGCGGCATCTGCAAACAGCGTTGGAATGGATGGGCGAACAGGCCCCAACACGCGACATAGCCGCCGCCCACGAGCAATTGGCCTCCATTATCGCAACACAAGGCGATCCCGTATCAGCCCTGGAGCAGTACACGCAGGCTTTGGCATTGGGTCGTCATGCAGACGACAAAGAGATACAGGCGCGTCTCCATCGCGCTCTGGGACAACTGGCCCGCAGAGCAGGGGATTATGCCGAGGCCGAAACGCATTACCAGGACGCGATTACATTCTCCGATCAATTGGGTTACGCGCATCAAACGGCCATATTGAAGTTAGAGTGGGGATACTTGCTCTATTACCAGGGAAAATATGATGAGGCTTTACTTGCCTTTAAGGAGGCCCTAACAATCTGTAAGAACCTGGATTATACCCTGGGCGAAACCCTGGCGCTACACGCATTGGGCAACGTCGCTTTGGCACAAGAAGCCCTGGACGAGGCCGACAAACAATATGCAGCAGCGCTGACAATCAATTTGAAATTGCATAACACACTAGGCAGCGCCTCGAATCAATACCAGCGCGGCGTGATCGCGCACCGTCAAGGCGAACTGGCGGCAGCAGAAACGCTCTATCGTATGGCGCTAGAGGCTGCCACAACAATGCAGCACATGGGATTACAGGCGGCCTGCTGGCACCAGTTGGGACGCATCGCGGTGGGGCGGAGGCAATGGGAGGAAGCCCAGGACGCTGCTCACCGCTCGCTCAACCTGGCGAAACAGGCCCAGACTCGATTGACCGAGGTGTCGGCCTTGGCGCTGCTAGGGTCGATCCAGGCGCATAACGGCGATTTCGCAACCGCGCGCGCGAGTTTGGAACAGGCGCACGAGGCTTACTTAACGCTCAACGCGCCTGAGGCGCTGGTGGTTGAACAGTTTTTGGACCAACTCGAAAGCCAGATTGTAGAAGATACAGAGATACCGATTGATGTAAAGTTCGAGGGCAATATAGCATTTAACTTAGGGATTGATGTGACTGTTGATATTGAGGATATAGAAGCATTTGAAGAGGAACTCAACCAGGAAGACGGCATAGATATCGCCTAATCAGAATCAGCGACTTAGGTAATTCCAGGATTTAAACCAGGCCACATTAGAGAAAAGTTCCTGCGCTAGCGCCAAAGTCTGGCGGGTTTATTTTCCTGGAACGGCCTTA
>JAFGFI010000180.1 GCA_016931185.1 Anaerolineae bacterium | reverse complement strand
CATCCCACTTGAGCGTGGCCGCGCGTTCCAGGATTTTCGCCACAGGGCCCATCACCGCGTGCTTACTTTTGGCGGTTTTGACCGGATACTCGTCCAGATATTGATCAAACAAAGCGACAATCTGCTCTATTTGCGGTCGGACGCTGTCCAGATCAAACCGCCCCCCACGAACCGTAATCACTTTCCTCATCGTAAGACCTCCTGCAAGGTTTCAAGACACTCAAGTTGTTGATAATTCACGGCGCCGCTTTCGCTGTTTTGTTCGATACGGCGCAAAATATGGCCTGGCGTCGGCGCGCTGAGAATTTGATACAAGTTAGAACGCTCCGGCAGTCCGGTGGCTTGCGCCAGCAAACTCGCCGCGCCGATAGCCTTGAGCCACACTTCGGCGCGATCCAGACTGATCCACTCGCTGCCCACTAAATCTCGCAACGCCGGCGCGCGCGGCACGAGCGCGACGCCCTCCCCACCTTCAAAAGCGATGGCTTCGCCGCTGTTTAGTACCGCAACAGAACAATCCAGCGCCAACCCCAAAATGAGCAACGCGAACAATTCTCGGATAGCCTGATTGACCACGGCATCTTTCCCAACGGCCATTGGATAGAGCAACGGGATCAAAATCAGGTGCGGCGTTTGACAGACAATGCGGAGGGTGGGCCGGAGTTTATATACCTCGGCGCGAATATCCAACGCTGTGCTTTCCGTTACCTGCCGCTCGATGAGGGCATCTACGGCGCTTTCCCAGGTGGGAAAGTCGGTATCCCAACTGGCGTTCAAATCATCTACCGTTTCGCCAAACTCCTCGCGCAACGCATCTTCCAACACCTTGCGCGCTTTCTTGCGCGTATCATCCGAAGCCGCATAAGTGAACACATCCAGTATCTCTTGCGCCGAAAGACGGAATACATCCCGGTCGCTCAACTTGCGCGCAATCATCTGCGTCAAGGCCAGACTCAGATGTTCATTAGGGTCTTCCGTCTCGGCGGACATCAAAATCATCGCTTTGGCGAGCAAATCATTGGCCTTTTGCACCAGCGCTGCGCCGCTCCCCTGTCCAATGTTCATCCGGGGCAGCAAGACCAGCATTTCCGCCGGCTTGCCGCCGAGGAGCAGTTGTTGTATAAAACGCTCGTATTTGCACGCCGGGCAAATCACGATATAGCCGGGACTACCGTGTGACACGGCGCGATTAGTATGCGACTCTGGCTTGTCCAAATATGCCGCCTTTGCCGATAAGCCGGCGCCAAACCGCGTGTTGCAGATAGGGCAAAGATGATCGTCGCTACGCGGGTTCTTAGCCGCAACTTTCGAGCCCAAGTAAACTGCAAGTTGCTCATTTCCGATTTGCCCCAAATCGTTTTGCACGCCAGGGTGAAGCAAGTCCAGCAGGAAATGCTGTGCAATTTCCACGGCGCTGGCGCGGGTCGGTTGATTGTCTTCCGGTACACTGGCATATACCTTCTCTGCGATGCGTGTCAAGGCTTGCGCTAACGCGGTTATGCGTTCATCATCTGGGGCAAACTCTACTCTTTCGGTCGCCAGGTCAAAATTTCCCCCCGGCAATCTCCAGTAATAGTCCACCGAGAAAGCCATATCACGGGCGGGTTGCAGCGTGGAGGTCTTCTGTAAAGCCGTAAAAGCCCCTGCGCCAAATATCTTGTCGTATTCCACTTGCGCCACAGCCTGTGGCGTCACTACAGGTGGTCTCTTTCCCTTTCCCGGTGAAATACAAGCGGCATACGTCAGTTGCGCCTCCGGCGTCGTTACCGCGCCAATCAAACCATCGTCCAGCGCGGCCTTGAAGAATTTAAACACACACATCTCTGGATAGGCGCGACTGATGCGCTGGCTTTCACGGATCAGCGTGGCTTCGTCAACTGCGGGTTCTGTTTCTCCTGTGCGGAAACTGAGATAGTTGCACACAGTTTTCTCCACACCGGCGCGAGTACTAGGGGAAGCAATGCGTTTGGTGAAGCGATTTTCGCCGCCGCCAACACGCTTGCTGGCTTTTTTCAGATACAATTCAATTTCACGATAGTCAAACAGGGGCGGCATCCCGATAGCCGATGCCCGGAAGTCTGTCGTCACAACCGCATTGGCAAATTCTTTCCCCATCGCTTGTTCAATTAGTGTTGCTAATTGTGTCTCGATATCCGTTATCGTAGGTTCGCTCACCGCCGCCACGCTGCCTGCCACATACAACGTGCCGTTGCTGTAATGTAGCAGCGGCGACCAACCGGCGGCCTCATACGCCTCAATTGCGGCGCGGTGCAGCAGCGTGGTAGAGACGCCGCGTAATTGCGCCAAATGGTAAGCCGTCTGGAGATGTTTACCCAATGGCGGCTGTTCCAACGCCTGAATAGCGGACAATAACCCACTCGCGGAACACACGTTGTCAATCTGATCCACGATTTTGGAGAGTGTCATCCAGCGGTCGGTCTTGTCGCCTTTGTGAATCGCATCAAAGAGCAAACTGTCCGTTGTGCGTGTGGCCTGCATATGATAACGCACAAAGGCTTTGGCGTTATCGCTGGAACCTACCAGCCCCAAGTCTCCAAACAACCGACCCACGGCGGCTTGAGTAAGGTCTTGCACAACGTGTGGCGCATAGCCCGTCTTTCCTGGCTCGGAAAGAACATAGGTTTGCCATTCAAGCGTCTCCTTGCCGACATCGTGAACCACCATCCCTACCACCAAACTGGCTAAATCCGCTTCATCCAGACCCCAACTCTGCGCTAGAATCGGCCAGAGTGTCAGCAAAGCGTCCAGTTCATAAATAGAGTGCTCAAACAAACTCTGATTGAAGCTGCCGCGCTTGGCCGTTTTGCGCTTCCAATCGCGCGTCAGCATCCATTCCGCGGCCTTGGAACGAATTTCACCGTGATCCATTAACACCTCCTTGTTCCATCTCCCGCTTCCCGGCAAACGCCGTAACCGTCGGCGCACCTACATTAACCGATAGATGTCCTGTATATTCCCTCATCTGTATCGCCTCAAAGCCTGGGTTTGCCATTCGGCCGGCGAGAGGCCGCAGGCTTCAACCAGGGCGGCTGCCTGCGGCGCAAAAGGGCGGGCGTGGTCGAACTGGGATAGAACTTGCGCCCGCGCAGTCGCGCGGCCTTATATCATAATCTATCTCCTTGTGTCCATCCGCAACCGACCTGACCTGACTGACCACGCCCAATCGTCAGGTGCAATACCCTGTTCTGCATGGATTGCTAATCGTCTTGCTCATGTCTTCGAAACCATTCTGTTTGCGAGGCAACTTCGAATTCTCTTCTTACGGCATCATCAACCAAAATCATTCCATTCGGACATAGCATGAATTGACTGGTTTTGTAGAACTCCACTGAGCCGGTATTAGCAAAAAGGGTAAACTCACCAAGACTTTGCCCCGTTCCTACTCCGATAGTTCTGGCGAAAGTAATTGCCATCTCCAACAAATGCTTACCTATCCCTTTCCTCTGGTATGATTTTCTGACGCAGATATCAGCAACATGAACAATATAGGCACCATCGGTGATGAGTCTTACGACTCCTACAAGAAGCCCTTCATGCCTTGCCGTTCCAACGAAAGCCGATCTCCGAATTGCTTCCAGATTCCTCTGAACCGATCTATGCTTTTCCCAACCAAGCCCCAACGATGTCTGAAGCTCGAGGTATTCTTCCGGAGTCAAGTTGTCATCAGTATGGTAGGATATTTCCATAGCGTAATCTTCTCATTCATATGATTTAAGGTTGATTCTTGCTTGGCCTAACGGCGGAGCTCAGGCGCGCCGCGAGTTATCCGGCGAGTCCATCAAATCCAAGTGCCTCACATAGCCAAATTGTGCCGCGATACAAGGCCGCGAAGCGGCGTCGCCTGCAGCGCGTGTTAGCGCGCCTTTACGATTGCAGCGGAAAACTGTACAAAGTATACCCGTGACTTTGAGTGAAGCCAAGCTTCTCCGCCAATCGCGCCGAAGCTGTGTTCTCAGCCATACAATCCCAATGGGGCTGAAGGTGCCTCTCAACGCACTCTGCGACGAAAGCCCGCGCCACTGCCTCAGCATACCCTTTCCTACAATGCGACACTTCTGTTTCGATGTCAATCACATGGATGCTCCCTGCCACGAAACTGGAGCAACACAGGCTGGCGATCTCTTCTCCATCCAAAAGCACATATCCCAAGCCAGTGTTCAAGAATGTGTCCACACTGCCCCAAAACTGGACCAATTTGGAAAACAGGAATTCCTTGTTGCCCACTAGCAGATCGACAAGGAGATGCTGATCGATTCTTAGCAACTGGCAATCACCAACCGCCTTGCGCTGCGTCACAGACCTATGCCCTCTTGGCTTCAGCGCGTAGACCCTTTGTTGACTGCTTCCAAGGTTCCGCTTCCCAAAAACGTTCTCAATCACTGCATTCCAGTTTTCGTCACCACTGATCTCGAACCAGGCTATCCCCAAATGGTGTAAGCGTGGCCCAAGCACCTGATCCGTGTAGACATCTAGTTCTTCAAGGAATACTGCACTATTTGCATCTCCAACCAAGTAGAAGCCTTTAATACCCTGCGCCCACACTAATGCAGCCCTGGGTGTATTCAGACCGTCCACAAACACCCAGCCTGGATTGTTACCCTCGATGATAGCGAGGGCTTCTGGAAATGGGCAGTCTATGGCAAGAACGCTGCTGCTTGGTTGCTTTAGCTCGTGGATCATCCTCGAGTTCTTT
>JAFGFI010000179.1 GCA_016931185.1 Anaerolineae bacterium | reverse complement strand
GACGGCGCGCGGGATTGCACATCGGTACGGTGAAGCACCCAGCATCCAGATAGCGCTGCTCTGGATTGGCGTTTCGCTGGTGCTTGCAGAAGCGATAACAATCGTTTCCGCCGGCGTGTTTCCCCGGATCTTGTATACACTCCTACCAATTATCGCCGTCTTTTGTCTACCGGGACGCTGGTCACTGGCAATTACCATCAGCTCTCTATTCTGGGTGATGCTCAGCGTGACGCTCTTTCCTATTCCGGAAATCCGTCTGCAACCCCTGATCATTGCGCTGATCTTCGTGACCTATCTGGGCGGTTATGGCCTGGCCTATGCCTTCCTGCAAGAACGGCGCGCCCGGGAGGAGACGCAACATTTGCTGCACAAGCTAGCCGAAGCGAACGACCAGTTGACGCGATATGCGGCGGAGGTAGCCCAGTTAGCCACGATGCGCGAACGAAACCGCATCGCCCGCGAGATTCACGACAGTTTGGGGCACTATCTGACGGTCATTGGCGTGCAGCTGGAAAAGGCGATAGCCTTTGATGCCGTCAACCAGGAAGAAGCGCGGCTAGCCATCAAAGCGGCTAAGCGACTGACCGATGACGCGTTGACCGAGGTGCGCAGTTCCGTCGGTGCGCTGCGCGAAACAGATGAATCGTTTACCCTCCAGTCGGCGCTGCAAGCCTTGGTGCACAACATGCGGCAAAGTGGGTTGGCAGTGGATTTGCAGTGGCTTGGTGACGAAGAGGGTTTCTCCGAGCAACAGTTGTTGACCCTGTTTCGCGCCGCTCAGGAAGGGTTAACGAACGTACAGAAACATGCCGGAGCGCAACAGGTGCTGATTGAGGTATCTTTGGACGCGGAAACGGCCGTTCTCAGGCTCGCCGACGACGGCATTGGCTTTGACCGCAAAGCGATACGGAGCACCAGCTATGGACTGCAAGGTCTCCGCGAACGTATCGAACTGGTGCAGGGAAAGCTAACGCTGGAGCGTTCACCAGCCGGTGGTGCGCAACTGGTGGTGGTGTTGCCAAAAGAAGGAGTCTCATGAGCGAATATGTGATTCGGGTACTTATTGCCGATGATCAACTCTTGATGCGGGACGGGTTGGCCTCCTTACTCAACATCCAACCGGGAATCGACGTGGTGGGTACGGCCGAAAATGGACAGGAAGCGATTACGGCCGTGGCCAACCTGCTGCCCGATGTGGTGCTGATGGACGTGCGCATGCCGGTGATGGACGGCATCGAGGCAACGGCTGAGATTCACCGCCGATTTCCGGAGATAAAAGTACTGATGCTGACCACGTTCGACGATGAAGCGTATGTGACCGGGGCGTTGCGCGCCGGAGCGTTTGGCTACGTCTTAAAAAACACGCCCTCGCTTGATCTGGCGCAGGCGATTCAGATGGCGCACCGGGGCATGGTGCAACTGGCACCATCAGCGGCAGACAAAGTCGCCAAGATGATTGGCGGGACCCGAACACCCGGGAAGGACATGGGCACGGACAATCCACTGACCAACCTGACCGAGCGCGAGGTCGAAGTGCTGCGCTTGATCGTTCAGGGAGCGAGCAATCGGGAGATTGCTGACAAGCTGGTGATTACGGAGGGAACGGTCAAGTCGCATGTCTCCAATATTCTCAGTCGATTAGAGGCGCGGGATAGAACGCAGGCTGCCGTTATCGCTGTCAAACACGGGTTGACGTAACAGGTTCGAAAGCATCCAACTACGCATCTTTGGTAGAGCTAGGCGCAATGAGTCAATTTGCGCATGGCTGCGGCAACTGAAGTCACGTAACCTTGATTCTGAAACGTTCCTGACTGTTGTGACTGATGCTCCGGTATGGAGACCGACTGACCCATATCTGGAATTGCTGAACCAATCGGCTATGGTAAATATTCTCAAAACACACCGCGCCCTAACAGGGCTTGCACCTGACCTATCGGCAGGTGAAGCGGGCGTTGGGCGCTAGATGTCTCACTTGAAGCTAGTTCAATTAAAATCTTTGTAACAGTTCACACAAAAACAGGATGATGCAAGAAAGGTAAAACAGGTGTACCCATCAGCAGAATTAATTTTAAGCACTTTGCCCATTTCGTTTGGCGGTATTCAAAACGGTGGCTAAAGAAACTTAAGCCTGAGCGCCCCAATCTGAGCGAAAACTGCACAGGACTTTACGACGAATGACAGACGGGCGCAAAGCACGTTCACAAGCATTATTGTGAGCAGGCACATCCAAGCGATCCAAAAAGATAAAGAGCGAATTGCGATATTTTCGATAACGCTCAAATAAGTTTCTACCCAAACCTTTGAATGTTCGTTGTATCAGTTGCCCCAATTGTTTCTCGATCATCTGCACTTGTCTTTTGTAACCTCTTTCTGTCATTTTCTCCTGCCGATTTCTGAGGTGAATGGCGAAAAAATCATTCCAGTTGAGATCAAATCCGGTAAAACGATGTCTACCAGTTACTTTGGCAACCTCCAATACTGGCAACAGTTGACAGCGGTTCCTGAAGATCAAGAGTATGTGGTTTATGGAGGAGAGCAGTCCATGCAGACTGGTGCTGGATATTTCATCAGTAGGCAAGAGTTGGAGCGTATCCCAGATTCATAAATAGTTAGACGAGAGCATCAGCATTCTTTTTATAATCGACTACCTTCAAACATTTTGAAACTCACAACCGCAATCGGATCTGTCCGGTGGGGTACATATCTGGTATACGGGTATAAATTCAGACCCGCTGTTGTGTAATTTTCGGTAATTGAATCGCCCCATCAGAACACTGGCGGGGCGATTACTATTTTATAAGTGGGTGAATAATGCCCGCGTCTCTTTCACGGATGGCAAAACGGACTCCGCTCTGGACGCGTACAGGTCTGCATCGGCGCGCTAGCGGATAGTTTGGAGTGAGCCGTTCGAGGGCAGAAAGAAGCGTTGAGTCAGGGGGCTGTGCCCTGTCACATCCGCGCTTGCGTCTAGTATCATCGCGAGTTTAGGGGACGATCACCACTTGCTCAAGGCGGCATGTAGTGACAGACCACAAAGTGTTTGCAAGAGGTATCTTCTCCTTTTTATCCAGCAGCCGGATATGGTTGTAGCAAAGTCGCTTGACAAAAGGTAAAAAATAAGATCCTTCTCGGTAAAATTGCGAGTGCAAACCAGCAAAAACCGAGG
>JAFGFI010000178.1 GCA_016931185.1 Anaerolineae bacterium | reverse complement strand
TATGCTCCACTGCGGTTGATAATTCGTGAGGCACGCCAGGTACAACGCGCTTCGGAAAGCGCATCGCATCTACGTGTCATTTTAGCCAATGATACTGCCGGTACTGCTGTGTTTGAGCTAGAATACGGCTACATCAGTTTCGATGGTAGTGTGCGGGATATTCACACTATGACTATCCATGCACCTGCCCTGACCCGTACAGATCTCCTCACTTTCCCGCGTGGTGATTATAATCCGGCACAAGGCGTGTGGTTTGCGCGTGCCTCAGGGACATCCGCAATTCCCGCTATAGCTATTTTTCGGGCCGCGGATTATCGAAAATTGCAGATTGCGAATTGTGAATTACGAATTGCGACGGTAACTACAGAGCATACCGAATTACAGGCGGCGAAAGGCGAATATCGAAATGTGATACGGGTAAGCGCCGGTGGTTACGCTCATGCGGTACATTTTATGTTGCCGGGGGATATGTACCCAGAGGATAACTATTTTGACTTACTGCCGGATGAGGTGCGGGAAGTTGTTATAATATCAAGACGACCTTTAACAGCCGGGGATATAACGGTGACCTGTGTTAATCATTGCCATTAAGCCCCTCTTGAAAATCGAAAATCGGCAAATTTAAAATTGACAAATGACTCCCTCGGTGATGGTGCATTGTACCTGTTTTCATCCAACTGCTAGCGATAGTCTAAAGGGGGTATTTTTGCGGGCGGTACCCCGCCCGCAAAAATACCCCCTTACTCCAAACCCTTGTTTCTGTACTGGGGTTATATGCTTGCAAGAAATGCGCGAAATACTAATCAAAATTTTCTAATAACTCTAATACCATTCCCAACTGCGGCGTCATGTCCACGTAACTGTACATCCCACCGGTGTAGTGACCCTGTTGCACCAGTGTGCCCCCTTTGCCTTCCAGGTAGGCCACGACCTGATCCGTGTCCTTGATTTGGAAGGCGATGTGATGAAATCCTTCCCCCTTTTCGTCTAAGCCGTCTTTCCATGTGCTGGGCTCGCCTATCGGCTCGATCAACTCAATAGAAACCTGCCCCATATTGAAGAAGGCCAGCTTCGCTCGCGCCTGTGTGGGCTGTCCCTTGTACATGGGTTTTCCCACCTCCAGGTCGGTGATAATAACGTCGGGATCCGGCAGTCCGAAAATATCGCTATAGACTTTTTTGGATTTTTCGATGTCTTTGACTACGACGGCGATTTGACAGACAATGTTTGTTCCTAATCCTTGCTCGCTCATAAATTTAGCTCCTTGTGTTTTGAATAGAGGTACAATAACCTAAGTTGTTAATAGTAGCCTGGGTTATAATATGGGCAAGTGTTAGCCCCATAATTACAGGCGATTATAGCGTAAAACGTGAAACGTGAAACGTGACGATTTTTCTCCTTTGGATTATCACAAAACTGGTCAAATGTGTTAGAATTGCCGGGTAGCTATTTGCCCCAAGTTGCTACCGGAGGGTTATACTTATGAAGAAATGGCTTGTCTTAGGTATGTTATTGGGAATATGGAGTATGGTGTTGGGCTGCACCGGGCTGGCTGTGAAGCCGGCGGCGGTTTGCGTCGCGAATGCGGATGCTCCAGAATGTCGCACGCCGGTTGCAGAGACGGAAGCAGCTCCAGCGGTTGCCGATCTCCCGCCTGAGATCTCACCGGACGTCGTCGCCGAATTGCTCGCCCAGGGTGCGGTAACGGTGATTGATGTGCGGGAAGATTCGGAGTACACGGCGGGTCATATTGCCGGGGCAACGCTTATCCCGCTGGGAACGCTGCCTGACCAGGTGAGCGAGATCCCCACCGATGTGCCTGTGATCTTGGTCTGTCGCAGCGGAAACCGCAGTGGACAGGCATTCCAATTCTTGCGCCAGCAGGGATTTGACAATGTTCACAACATGGTCGGGGGGATGAATGCCTGGCAGCAGGCCGGTTTGGAGATTGAAAAGTAAAGTGAGGCGCGGGTGTTATGTGGTGTCATGCACGAAAGGTACAAACGCTACCCCTCCCAAATTAAAACGTTCGAGGTACTCACCTTGCTTAATAAATTTCCATAACACTTGATACCCATGAGGAGGGCCGACTGGAATGACCAGCCGCCCTCCATCGGCCAGTTGTTCGATAAGTGCCGGCGGTACCTCGGTCGCTGCCGCAGTGGCGATGATGCCTGTGTAGGGCGCGAATTCCGCCCATCCCTCGTGGCCGTCTCCCAGTTTGCAGTGTACGCTATAGGCCAGGGTTTCCAGGCGCGCCCTGGCTGTCTCGTAAAGTTCGGGGATACGTTCTACCGTGTAAACATCTAATCCCATATCTGCCAGAATCGCAGCCTGGTAGCCTGACCCTGTTCCTAATTCCAGTACCTTCTCCCCCGGCTGGAGTGCCAGCATTTCTGTCATCAGTGCCACAATGTAGGGTTGTGAGATAGTTTGTTGCTCTCCAATAGGCAAGGGATGATCGTCATAAGCGCAGGCCCGTTGAGCGTAAGGCACAAACTCATGGCGCGGCACGCGCAGCATGGCATCCAACACGCGCGTGTCGGATACACCACGGCGGCGTATTAGGGTAACCATTGCCTCTTGATTCATATTTCTATTATAATGGAAATTGAACGGTTTGGCTACAAGGCCCGAAGGATTTATCATCCTTCGGGCCTGTGAAATTGATAGAAGGTGTATTTTTTCGTTGGCGGGCTACACCCGCCAACGAAAAAATACACCTAAACTCTTGTTTCTATCTGGGGCAGGTGGCAGAAAACAGTAATCGCTCACAAAACTAAACGGTTACGGATATTTTTTTCGCACGCGGCTCTTGCCGCGTGCGAAAAAATATCTTTTCCTTTCTCTTTTTCGCCCCGTAGGGGCGAAAAAGAGAAAGTCACGTGATAGGTAGCAAATTATAGTTTTATTGACGCATGATGATGGGGAGGTAGATCTTGACCGGCGGCGTACCAAATGACCAGATGTAGTTTGCCCGCATATCCACATCATCATGATACCCGTTGGCGATCATGGTCACCTCGTAACCCATTGTCGTGGTTAATGCGGTCGTGGGGGTAAAGATAACGCGCGTGCCGGGGATATAGGGGAGTACAAGGGTATCAGGTTCTGGATCAAAGGTTGTAGCAAAAGCCTCAATCTCTCCCGCCACAACCGTGCCTTCTGAATTCTTCACGATAAACGTGGTATCGTCTACATTATCCGGGTTGATGGCGCGGCTGACAAGGACATTGATGGGGAGTGAGGTATCCCAGGAAGTCGCGTCTGCCTCGGGGAAGTGGGTAATCACCAGCGGGTCACGCCAGTTGTAGACTACATCGTCTACCAGCAGTTTACCGGTTTCGCCATAAGCTACTGTCAGATGACGGTTTTCCTCGCCTACCAAATCCCCCCAGTTCTCCACGGTCTCCCAGGAACCGCGCGTGAACTTGTATTGCAATGCCATCCCATCTTTGATCGTGACGGTGTAAGCCCAGGTGGAGGCGTCCAGTTGTGTGATCGGCTGTGCGTTAGCACTCCAGAAGCCGTTGAAGATATCAGTATCGTTCCCCGTGATGTAGACAGTCGCGTTTTCTGGTGTAAAGGAGGGCACTCTGACGCGGAATACAACTTCAACGTTGCGCGCTTCCGCTGTACCCGTTGCTTCATTGGAGAGCGCGGACTTGTTCAGTGCGTGGTCGAACGCCAGGACAGTGTAGGTGTAGGTAGTGTCCATCACTACATCGGTGTCGGTGTAGATTGTGGCAGAAGATAGCTGGTGGGCCACCCGGATGGCGTCTGCAGAGCTTTCCCCTTCAGCATAGCGATAGAGATCGTAGCCTGCCAGATCGGCATCCGCGACGGCATCCCATTGCAGACTGATGTGATCCACGCCCCAGTGAATAACGCGCAGGTTGAGAGGTGTCGCGGGAGGAGTTGTGTCGGCAGTGGCCTGGACGTGCATTTTACCGAACTGCGGTATATTGCCTGTCCCGCCGATGTGCGCGTATACCCACTCGCGCCCGCCCGTGGTGGAGTAGCGGTAGATGTAGTTGTAGTCGCCGACTTCCTCCGGTACCAGTTGCGCCATAAATTCGTCATTGTTGCCCACATCGGTATTATAGGTGGCATCCCCCCAGTTTTCCCATGCGGTATAACTGGTATCCATCCCATAACCTACCTGGGCCAGCAACCCTTCAGTAGCGCCGGCCGCCGAGGTTACGCCAGGAATGTAGACCTGACCGTAGATAGCTTCGGTGGGTGTGATGCCGATGGTGTGGGTGAATTCTTGGGGGCGATCCAGGTTAGCCCATACAATGGTGTAGTGTGGCAGTGCGGACGCTTCCATAGAAGTATCGCCCTCAAGCCCGCCATCACGGGAGGCTCTGATCACGTAGTAGTAGCGCGTACCGTTGCTCACCGCGGTGTCTACATAATCGGTCCCGGTAATCGTCGCTAACGCCGTATACCCGCCATTAGAAACGTAGCTGCGATAAACCGTGTAGTGCGTGGCGTTCAATGGCCCTTCCCAACTCAGAGAAACTTGACCATTACCTTCGATTGCTGTCAAGTTGTAGGGCACGCCGGGGGGCAACAGGTTTTGCCCGGCGTCCAACGTGAGAATTGCACCCTGCATGGGCGGGACATCGCTCACTACGATTTGCCCGTTGGTGACGGTGTAACTGCCGCCATTGAGTTCATCGGTGAGGTCGGCGCCATCGGGTAAGAAGCCGGTGACATCAATGGTAAGGGTTTGTGTGTTTCCGGTGCTAAAGTTCAGCCCGATAACGGCGGCATCATCAGGTGTACCGAAGAGCAGCCGTCCATAAGCATACAGTTCGTTCTTATCATCCACCAGTAAGGTATTGAAAGACCCGGTGCGCAGCGCGGGGTGCATGCTGCGGATGGCGGCCGTAGCACTATAATGCTCACGCATCGTTAGATCCCCTTTGCGCCAGTCGGGCAAGGTGTCGTAGCCATCTGCGTCGGCCCAGGGATAGGGTTGGCGATTATAGGGATCGCTGTAGTAAACGCCGCCCGCATTGTTCGCGGTAGCCTCGCCGTACCCCACCAGGGCGATTTCATCGCCATAGTAGATGGTGGGCGCGCCCGGCATTGTCATCTGGATCAAGGCCAGCATCTTCTGGCGCATCTTGCCATCACTGTAATCCGCGTCTGTCGGGTCACCGTCCTGGTCGAGTGGGATGAGTACACGGTTCACGTCGTGGCTGCCGACCAGATTCATCATCGCATAGAAGGCTGCCGGCGGATAGTCCTCTTCGATGCTGTGCATCACACTGTCGAATTCACTGATTGAGAGCGCGCTGATTGTGCTGTTGGTATCCTCCCAATCTGTCTCGCGCAGCACACCGATGACGGCGTTGCGGAAGCGATAGTTCATCGTGCTGTCAAGTTCATCGCCCAGGAGGAAGACACTCGCGTCACTCCATTCCTCGGCAATCGTGATCGCGTCCGCGTTGGCGTCGCGGATGTCATCACGCCAATCCTTCCAGAAGCTATGATGTACATCGCCCGCGACGTCCAGCCGCCACCCATCCGCGCCTTGTTCGAGCCAATAGCGGGCGATGGCATTGGTATCACTGAATGCCGTGGTGCCACTGTAAATGTAGGTGCGCACGGCCTCTACGTCCGTGGTGTTTAGCTTAGGTAGGGATTCATATCCCCACCAGGCATTGTAGGTCGCGCCCAGGGGGGTGCCATCCGAACCGGCGCAGGTCCCTGTGCCTGCTGCGACGTCGGTAAAGTAATACCAATCGCGGTAGGGGCTATTGGGGGACTCGCACGCGCCCAGCTCATCGTAACGTCCGTAACGGTCGAAGTAGATACTATCACTGGACGTGTGGTTGAAGACGCCATCAAGAACCAGGTGCATACCGCGATTCTCCAGTTCTGTCGTCAAGGCGATAAACGTCGCCAGATCGCCGAAGTTATCGTCAATCGCTTCGTAGGTGGTGGCATCGTATTTGTGGTTGGAAGGGGACTCAAAAATAGGGTTAAGGTAGAGCGTGTTGATGCCCATTTCCTGGATGTAGTCTAACTTGTCAATAATCCCTTGCAGGTCGCCGCCGTAGAAAAGTTTGCTGTAGGAGCCTTCCCAGGGGCCTTCCACGCGCGGGTCAGGTACGACCCAGTTCCACTGCGGCGCGTTGACGGTAGGGGATTCTTCGTAGAAGAAGGTGCCACTGATGGGGTCGTTGGCTTCAACACCATTGCGGAAGCGATCGGGGAAAATCTGGTAGACGACGGCATCCTTAAACCACTCCGGAGTATTAAAGTCCGGATCGTAAACGTCAATCTGCCACGGGTAATCCGGCGATTCATCATAGGGCTGCCCTGATCCCCCGTCGTAGCGTTCGTGATCCTCGTAGTAATCCATGTCGGTCCCATCGTTGATGATGAAACGGTAATAGAGGATAGTGAGATCGGTCTGTGCTGGAAGTTGTACTTCCCAGATGTCGTAGGCGAACGTCTTACCGGGGATGGTGGTCACTTTGGTCATCGGGTAGACGGATTGCGCGCTGAGATGTGTACTCCACACGCGCACCTTCACGCTGGTGACATCGTTTGCATAGGTGCGGAAACGCAGGGTAACAGGGACACCGGTGAGGACTGCCCCAAAGGGATAACGATAGAAGTCACTGCGAGAATCATGTTCCAGGCCGTCCCACATGATATAGTTGTCCTGTTCCGGGGATATCGGTACATGAACCGTCATCCGCCCGGTGGCAGTATTCAACAGGAAGTAGATAGTCTGGTTGGGTGCAGTGGTGGTGAAGTTGACATTAGCGGCATCTGAGCTACGTCCATCTGCCCCGTAAGCATTCCAACTGCCGGTCGTAGTAATTTTGCCGCTGTAGTCACCCGGTGTTGCCACTGAATAAGCTAGGGTATATAACCGGGGGCCTGCTGCGGTTAACACTGTGTTGGGATCGGTGTTATCCCAATCCTGGAAGTCTCCAACGGCGGTGAAAGTGGATGGCTCATCGTCGAAAGCGTGAACGATGTATTGAGCGGGCAGCAAGTCCCATCCTGCATCGTCACTATGATCGTTGGTGTCAAAGGTGAATTTGACAACTTGATCGGCAGTGCTGGTAGTGACCCATGAATCCTTCGCGGGATAGGTAGTATCCCAGCTCCCACAGCCCACGACTTTCCAGCCGGTGGTCCCTGCTGTGGCAATGGTGTAATCGACAGAAAAGATGCCATCGCCGCCGATGAGATCCCCGTGGGTTCCATCATCGTAGAGAGGCGTGCTGCTGTTGTTCCAGCCGTTCATACCTCCTGCCAGACACCAGTTACCTGTGCTGCTGCTATGCGGCGTAATGGTCAAGCGGCCTGTGTTCGTGTCCAGCAGGAAAACCATAGTCTGGTTATCGGATGTCGTGGTGAAGTTAATATTCCCGGCGTTGGTGCTGCGCCCATCTGCGCCGAAGGCATCCCAAGAGCCGGTTGTGGTCACTTTTCCGCTGTAGTTTCCCGCGGTAGGAATTGGATAAGCCAGATAGTAAATGCCGGCGCCGATCTCCTCAAGCACGGTGTTGGGGTCGGTATAATTCCAACCCTGGAAGTCACCTACAGCCGTAAAACCGGTGGGGAGTGCATCAACGACGTTGACGATGTTTTGCATGGGGTATACCATGGCTCCCGCATCGTTGCTGTGATCATTAGCATCAAATGTAAATTTGACAACTTGATCGGCTGCGGCAGTGTTAAACCAGGAATTTTGAGATGGATAGGCCATACTCCAATCGCCACACTTGACGATTTTGAATGTAGAGTGGCCAGGGGTGGCCAGGGTGTGATCGAGTGTGAGGACGTTATCTTCCGGGATAATATCGCCGTGGGTACCATCATCGTAGAGTGGGTGACTGGTGTTATTCCAGCCGTTAAAATCACCCGCCACGCACCAGCCGCTGGATGCGGCTACTACTGCTTGGGGTGCGATCTGCAACGAGGGGAACAGCCCTGCAACCAGGGTGAATGCCGTCAATGCGGCCACAAACGCCGAAAAAACTTTTCGAGCCATTATTTTACCCTCCTAAAAATAGTTAGATCTTTGTGAATAATGATGGGTGTTCGGTGTTTCTTGTTTTTATTTTTTTTTCTTGTTGTGTACCTCCTTGATTTGTGATTTTGATTACAGAGACACGGAAATGGCCGTGTCGTTATAGGCGCTTATAGCTAGCGATTTGATATCTTCCTATGCGAGATGTTCTCTTATTTTAGCACAAAAATCACCCCCAACACCTGCCAAGCGTACGCCAGAAATACTGCTTTATCTCCTGCTTGTAATGGGCGCATGTGGGCGATGTCGTTGCGGAATATGCTTAGCTCAATTAACTTCCCACGAATGACATCTTGCTGTAAAAAGATAGCCTCGAAAATTTCGTTCCAGTTGCGGCGTGTAGTGATGATCTCGGCATAATCGGAGAAATCTAGGTATTCCTGCACAGGTAGGTCTTGCTGTCCCATCCACGGGAAGGGGTGTTCGCGCTTTTGTTTGCGTTCCATCGCGCGAATACGGCTGTCAGAGGGCACGCGGCCTGAGTCCCACCATACCGGATCAACGTGGGAAAGTTCACGTTCAATAAAGATCCGCAGGGTGCGTTCCACGACGCGTAATAGATGGTAACATTCTTTCTCTCCCATAGCGTTTGCTGGCCCAGCCATAATCGTGTCTAACTGAGCAAGCGCTTCACGCAAGCTGTGATCTACGGATTCGGTACCTTTAGATACGGATACTATCCTGTCCACAACCTGCTCAGTCAAGGCTGAGGGCTTTAGCAGCGAGGGAACGCCGGCCTCCTCCAGGATGTACTCGTAATCCTCAGTGGACAAAGGTAAGAGTATCCGTTCGCCAGATGCGCAAGCATCCCAGTCTTTTTGATCTATGTGGAGCTTTCCCCATAGCCCGCCATGTTCGCGGGGATTGAGGGTAGGTGGATTCGGGAAGCGCTGTCCCTCGCGCAACTGCAGCGCATAGACCAATGCCCCTGCCTCAGTACCCTGCGAGATAAGCGCAGCGACATCATAAAGACTCAGAAGTTTGAGATAGGTGTCGCCTCCAAAAACACGATCATAGGCCAGGATGACCAAGGGTTCACCATTTTGTTGCGCCCGTATGAAGGCTGCCGACCCAGGTTGGTAGGTCGCCAGCGGGCGGAAGCGCCAGGTGCGTTCAAATTCATCCCTGGCGCGCTTTTGATTCAGGCACAATAACCACGGCTGAACTTCGGGTGTGGACTGTGGAACAAAAGCTTCCCCTTCCGTCACCACATAACAATCGGTGCGCAGATCGGTCCAGATAGGCACCGGACCGTCGGTTTGTGTATCGTACAAACAGTGAATGTAATCCGCGTCTACCATCTGCAACTCGGCAATCTTGAGCCAAGTGCCGCACCCGCGCTTTTGGAAGCCCTTCAGACAATGACCTTTATCCGCATTTTGCCCTGGCCCTTGAATATCCAGCAAACGCCCATGATACAGAGCCACTTTTTGCGCTTCGATATTCAATCGTACAAAAAGAAACAGGCCCACATGATCACGATGTAGGGCCTGTTCGATTTTTTGGCGCAGGTCGTCCTCTAAAGGTGAACCCGGCTTGCACAACCAGGCATAGTCTTGAGCTTCCACCAAAGAGCAGTAAGCTTCAATAAGCTGGGGAGAGCTTTCAAGCTGTTGATTCTTATTCGGCAAATGTAACAGCAAGTTGAAAGTAGCCATTTCTCCTATTCCATTATCTTACATAAGATCCCCTGATAGAGCTTGTCGCTCAAACGTCCAGTGGGTATGCGCAAACTCGCGCGGCTGCATCACCGCCAGTTGTTCAACCACACGCTGGCGACATTCCACCGCCAGATCAAAACAGCGCGTAAATTCCTCGTCGGTAAGCGTTTGAACCGTACGATGGGGATAAATGAGCTTGAGCAAGCCCGCCGTCGTCTTTTTGATCGCGTCCTGGTTGCGCCCGGTCGTACTGCCAAAGTCGACGCGCGCCGAGACGTGAAGTTGATAATTGCGGCGGCGGAGGCGGGTGAAGATTTCGGCCAAATAGTCGGTGATAAAACCATAGCCCTGCGCGTAATTCTCCGGTCGCACTTTGGGTAACTCCCACCCCGGCAAGAAAGCGTGCAAGCGATCCAGGAAGGCAGTATCCTGGAGTTCTTCGGGCAGAACCTCAAACAGATGCCGGTAACGTCCGGCTGGCGATTTGTGTACCACATCTGTATCAATGTTGCCCCCTAAGACAACGCTGGCCTGTGAATTGAACTCCTGCGGCCCACGGGAAAAGCGTCCTGTCTGCATATAGTCCTTCAATACGCTAATAGTGGCTTCGGGGTCAGCGAAACGGGTGTTGGCGATCTCGTCAAAGAAGATGACATCTTTATAGCCCAAGATGCCGATCTTGCGCGTGGCTAGGTTGTAGAAGAGGGTAGCCGGGGTCGCGCGCCCGCCAGAAACCACAAAGGCTTTGCTGGAAGTGTTGCGGTAGGTATAGGTTTTGCCCGTTTCCCGGGGACCTAGCTCGATCAGGTTATAATTGGCCTCCACAAACGGCACCAGGCGGAGCAGCATCAACAGCTTTTCACGCTCGTTGAATCGTTCCGGGTTAAAGCCAATGCTTTGGATAAGTAGTCCCACCCACTCATCAGTTTCAAAAAGCTCGCGTTTAGCGATATAGTCATCTACGTCCAGCCGGGTGATCTGGAAAGGCTGGAATTCGCGGATGTAGAAAGGATAGATGCGCCCGCTGAGCTGGTAAGAGGCATCATATTCAAGCGTCATCGTGCCCCACGCGCCCCCAGAGAGCAGTGCCTCCCCGTGATCGCGCAGAACCTGCAAACTGACGCGCACAAAGTTATCGTCCAACGCAGGAACCTCAGCCCAGTAATGATCGCGGGTAGCATCTAATCTTACTTGGAGTTGCCCCAAAAGAATGTACCCGCGATCCCCATTTTCTTTGATGTAGCTTTTGATCAACTCCTTGGCACTGCTTTCTACATAATGCTCAGAAAGGATGCGATCAATGCGCTGTTGACCAGGTACGGGATCGCTTGGGGTTACATACCGCGCGCACAAATATTCCATAACATAACGCGGAAACTCTTTATACGCCTCATTCCAGCGCGTCAACGGCTTGAGTACGACTCGGTCGTTCAATAAGATTTTTATTTTTTCGTCAAGTATAGTCATTGTCATATCTGGACCACTACTCTCTTTTCATCGCAGAGTTGCAGAGACCGCAGAGTTTATTTGAGAAAATTCCCTTGTGCTCTCTGCGACTCTGCGGTGCAATTTATCTTTACTACAGGTTATCTAATTTGTCCAGCCCGCCAAAGTCAATCTCCACCACATCCTTACGTGGTTCGACGGCGATTGGGGTGCTGTGGGTAGGCAATGCAACGTTGCGCCCATCTATGTCCCGGTATGTCACCTTCACTTCCAGGTACTGGGTCGGCTGCGGGCTGTAGCGCGGCGTAAAACGATAGGCGTGCGATTGGCTGGCACGTGGGCCTAGCGAACCTTGCAGGCACGTTGTGTTCCCTTCTGGGTTAAGGCTGAACACCAGTTCATAATGGGTTAGCCGGTTGCCCGCATTGTGCAAGGTCACATCTAGGGTCTGCTCTTCTTTTTCCACGACCCGAAGGTGAGGCGGCAACCCTGACAACGAGAGGCTTACAAAAGGTTCGACGATTTTTCTTAACCTTATCCCCGGCACCACCATCTCCCCCAGGGAGATCCCGCCGTGGGTGTAACGGGCGGCGCGTCCCCCCTCACGCTTGAACCAGGCCCGTCCATGGGCCAGGGTATAGTTGCCCCCCTCCGCTCTAGGCACGCCCGTGCCCTGTACGTGGGGTAAATCAAGCAGATAACGATAAAATACTTGGGCTTCATCACCAGTGACAGGGATGCCAGCTCTGGGATCCAGTTCCACGAAGCCGTGATCACTGGTTACAACCACCCAGTCTTCATCTCCAATCAGCGCGTGCAAATCGGCAACGATGCCCCGCATATCCTGCGTGATATGTTTGTTTAAGGCGACTAGCGTGCCTTGGAAATCGTGAATCCACGAGTCACTGAGATTATAAATCAAGACATTAATAGGAGGGTTGTCAGAATCACTCAAAAGAAGGTGCTGCACGGTGTCACGTTCACTCTTGACCTCCAACCGTAGCCAGCGATCCCGGTCGGCTTGATCTAGGTCAAAAAGCCGCGCGAGCAGAATGGCCTCATTCCGCGTGCGTTGACCGTTCTGGCCGCGCCAGTATTGGGGGGTACAGCCCGCTAACAGTCCGGTGCGCGCGACAACGGTAAGCGAAGGTAATAAGCTCAGATAGGCTTTCCCCTCATCCACGATTTCAAAATGCTGCAAGAGTTCGGGCAACACCACCTCGCGCCAGGTATCCCAGCGCATGCCATCGAAAACCAAAATCCACAAGCTGTTGGCCTTTGTCGGTTGGATACCGGCGCGGAACACAGTATTGTGTAAGATCTGAGTCGCAAGCCGAGGACAGCTTTCAAAAGCAGAAGGGTCTTGTCCAATTAACGCTGCCAGGTGTGCATCCAGAACATCCAGCCGCGCCCAGATTGCCTGTTTTAGTGTGTTTAAGGCGGCCAGCAATTGGGAGCGTATATCAGAAGATAAAAACCGTATCACCTGGCTCTCAACGATGGCACAGGCCAGTTCCAAACGATAGATCCCGCTGTGGACATACGCATCTACGAGGGTCGCTAGATCTGGTGGGAGCAGGGACGCAGCCTGTGAGCTGCGCGCCAACGCACGCGCGATAAAGATCCATTCTTGTAACATAGTCAGCGCAGATTGAGCGGGCGCTGTATAGGAAGTCTCAACTTGGGCGGCCAATGTCGTCTGCAAAGCTGTGATATTCAAGGTATCGCCATAACTCGCATCCGGCAAAGCCTGTAGCTTGATGTTTTCAATCAACCAATGTTCTGCCAGACCGTATATAAGTGCGGGTGTGTCTGCAAGGGTCAGGGCACTGTATACCGCATTATTTTCCAACGGTGCGGTGGCATCGTGTAGGGGGAACAGAGCGACCATCTCGGCTAGTTGCGAGCGTGTCAGCACAGACTCGGCTTGCTGGATAAGCTGCGCGCGTAGCGGCATCTCATCCCAGAGTGCAAGGGCCGTATCCAAATGGGGTGCCAGGAGATCTATGTCCACACTGAGTAACCCGAGCCCGCGCAGTTGGTTAGTAGGATTGGGGACGTGATATATTTTCAGGGTGCGGAAACTGTAAACCCATAAGGCTAACGTGACCGGTGGTACGCGAAACCACGGAACTAAGGCATCAGTAGTAACGAAGGGGCTGTCCGCAGCTTGTTCTTGGAATAATGCTAATGTTTCCCTTGTGAGGGTACCTGACCATACCACGCGCAGATAATGGTGCAGTACCGCAGTTATGGTGGTTTGGGTAAACACACAATCTCTCAAAGCCAGATCGGGTTGTAGACAGTGGATGGCTATCGCCCGCAAGTGGTGCAGACTCAGTGGTTCGTTTTCCTGGAGCTGGTCGCGCAGGTCACGATGTGCAATGCGTAAAGTGTCAAGGTGCTCACCCAGGATGGCGCCGTAAGCTGCCAAACCTTCAGATGGAAAAACTTCGTGCGGCAACAGCGCGTGTAGGAGTCCCGTCAGGCTTATATCCAAGATGTGGTCGGCCCGGCGCAGCACGTCCGGTAGAAAGCTGAGATTTAATGCCCCGAATTTTGTCAATTTAAAAGGGGAAGGCGTGATCCAGATAATGTGCGGGGTATTGGGATCCTGTGGGCCACGACCATAGCGAGCACGGAAGTCCAGGTCATTCTCCGCATAGGCGTAAACTTTCCAGGTACGACCACCAGCGTGTAATATATCTGGTAAAGTCAAATGCTGTTCGGGGTCAAGAACGACAACCAAGCGATCCGTCGGATGGAGCCTGTTGAACTCTGTTTCAAAATAGTCTTGTGCGTTACGTATCGGCACGATCATCCCCCAATCGCAGTTCACAAATGCGCGCCAGTTTCCGCGCGCGCTCATATAACCAGGCATTGACTTCCGTGGGCCGAATGAGCTTGAAGATTCCACTCCCTTCTTCAAAAAGCTCAAAGTTATAGCAGAACTGTACCCAGTCGCATAATTTCTCGTCGCTGGGGGCCAAAGTATGATCACCGTTCAAATAAGCGCGGATCACTCTGAGCTCACGCTCCAAAATCTCGGTGAGTGTTTCTATTTCCTTGGCATCAACTTTGGGGCGTTTTCCGGTTTTTTGCGTCACTCCAAGACTCGCAAGGGCCTCTTTAAGCAATGGCAGGGTGGCATTAACAAAACGCAGCCAATCTTCGGCCAGTTTGCGCGCTGTGGCGGGTGTATATGGGCTTAGCGGATACTCCAGATAAACACGTGTCCGATGTTTTCCCCAGGATTCGGCGTGGAGGGTTTCCTCATAGTGTTCTCGTAAGCGATCAAGGCGCAGTCGCATTTGATCCAGGAGTTGAAGATTGATTTCCGGTTTCCCCTCAAAGTGTAAGCCTAACTCGGTATAACGTTTTCCCAGGCGTAACTCGTAATGGGAGCGTGGGGCCGGACAGGAAAGTTGCCGTACGTTATTGGGAATATTCTTTTCTTGGATACGAATTCCCACTGGCAATTTATCCGTGAGGGATGCTAACACCGTGTCCAAGAATTCGGAACGAGTGAGTTCCACTTCCGGCACTGTCGCGGTTTGGGGTGCCGGTGTGGATTTGGGAACTGTTCGCGTTTGAGGGGACAGTCCCAATGCCTCCAGAATTTGCCGGGCTTGTTGTGATTGGAAACGGCGCAGGGGTAATCCGGTACACAGTGCGATGACCCATTTGACGGCAAGCGGATGTCCATCCACCACGATATGCCAGTTTTTGAAACGTCGCGCTTCTTGAGGCACGCCATTAGCTAACGCCGCGCGTATTTCAGTGAGTACATCATGGGTCGTGAAGGTAAAGGTTTGTCCATCAAGCGTTGTTGTATAGGTTTGGGAGGGAAGCGGAGCGTTTGCTGTAGCAGACTGTGCCGCGCGCTGCTGCCGCAATCGCTGCTTAAGCGCGTCGCCGCCACCATCAGGATATGTTTCTAGCCAGGCTTTCCCCACTGCCGTAATTATCCAGATGCCGTGACCGCCACTGCCCATAAGTCCCATATTGACAAGTGCCTGTCTTGCCCAATACACATAGTATTCCCACTTGATATGGCCGGATTTGTTAAGCTCATAGTGTTCTGCCGGGATGAGGCCGTTGAAGCGTTCATGAAAGGAGCGAAGAGCTGCACCGGCACGCACTTGTTGCAGTTCCCCCATTAACCATAGGAGCGCGGCATAATAATCGGTACTGGCGTTTAAGGATTGCGGTTGAGGCATACTTTACGTTTCCTCCAAAGAGACAGCTTGCCATGCTTCTATAGTGCGCATTCCCGTGCTGAAGTTGATGTCTATAACCTTATTGCCACTGGCCTGGTATGGCTCTGCGTAGCCTCTGGAACGGATTTGTTGGAGGGCGACTTCTGCGCTTTGGTTGCATTTGAATTCGATGATGTACACTTTATCAGGCAACGTGATGAGCATATCAATGCGCCTCCGGCAAGTCGGCACACTGCTTTGCGCCGCGCCGCCGGAAGTAGTGAGCATTAGATAGAAGAGCGTGTGATAATAACGCCTGTATGCCAATTGGTAACTTCTTCATCCCATTTCCCCTTAACATATTTCACCGCAGAGGCGCAGAGGGTACAGAAAACCCAAAGACTCTTTGTGTTCTCTGCGTCTCGGCGGTGAAATTCTTTTCTCACCACAGAGGCGCAGAGGGCGCAGAGCAAAATATAAAAAACCCTCTGTGTTCTCTGCGTCTCGGCGGTGCATTATTCATTCTTCTAGTCCCAATACTCGCCGCCGTATTCCATCTTTTAACACTTCGACGTTGAAATTGATAAGCAAACCCACTTGCCAACCACCGAGTTTGAGATAAGTGAGCAACTGTGCCTCGTGAATGGGGTGCAACGTCTCCACGGCCTTGAGTTCTAACACGACGCGGTTATCTACGAGTACATCCACACGATACCCGGCATCTAAATGCAAGCCTTTGTAAGTGACAGGTAACGGGTGTTGCCGCACGAAAGAAAATTCACGTAGCTCTAACTCCTTGCACAGACATTCTTCATAGGCCGATTCCAGCAAACCAGGACCAAGCACACGATGGACCTCCATAGCTGCGCCAATGATTTGATACGTCAATTGGTTAATGTGCATGTTGCTCCTTTATTTCACCGCAGAGGCGCAGAGGACACAGAGAGCAGTATAAAAACCTTCTGCGATCTCTGCGTCTCGGCGGTGCAATCCTCTTCTCACCGCAGAGGCGCAGAGGACACAGAGAGCAACATAAAAATCTCTGCGATCTCTGCGTCTCGGCGGTGAAAAATCCCCACATCCCATTTTATAGTAATCTTAATTGTTGCTCCTCACTTGTATCCCCTGCCCGCATCCGGCAGAC
>JAFGFI010000177.1 GCA_016931185.1 Anaerolineae bacterium | reverse complement strand
GGTGCGTTCACCAGCAGTAGGATGAAAATTGAATCCGTAATTCGTTATTCGTAATTCGCTATTCGCTATTTTCAGAGGAGGGAAACCATGGAATTTGAGCAATTGAAAACGGTTGTACAAGTATCAATGGAAAAGCATCACGTTCCCGGTATTGCCGTGGGGCTATTGCACAATGGAGAGGTGGAAACCGGCGCGTTTGGTGTGACCAGTGTGGATCACCCGTTGGAGGTGACGGATGAGACATTGTTCCAGATCGGATCCATCACCAAGACATTCACGACAACGGCGATGATGCGCCTGGTCGAGATGGGAAAACTGGAGTTGGATGCGCCTGTGCGCACCTATCTGCCCGATTTTAAGGTCGCCGACAAAGAGGCCTCGTCAGCCACACTGCGGCATCTGTTGACACACACAGCAGGATGGGTGGGCGATTTCTTCTTGGATACCGGCGCGGGTGACGATGCCGTGTCCAAATACATCGCACAGATAGCCGAGCTAGAGCAGATCGCGCCTATAGGAATGGCCTACTCTTATAACAATACCGGCTTCTACGTGGCCGGCGCGATCGTCGAGGCGGTGACCGGAAAACCTTACCAGGCTGCGCTCAAGGAACTGGTATTGGACCCCCTGGGATTAGATCGCGTTTACTTTGACCCGGGGGATGTGATGGTGCATCGCTTCGCTGTAGGCCACAACATCCATGAAGGCACGGCCGGTGTAGCAACCCCGTGGCCTCTTCCGCGCGCCGCGTACCCTGCCGGCGGAATTGCGTGCGGCGTAAAGACCCTGTTGCGATATGCAAGTTTCCATCTAGGCAACGGCACATGGGAAGAGACACAATTGCTGACGCCAGAAACGATGGCACTGATGCAATCGCCGCAGGTAAAGATTTGGGATGATCATTCGGTCGGGTTAAGCTGGCACCTGGATGAGGTAGAGGGTCTCCACACTTTCGGACATGGCGGCGGTACCAACGGCCAGGTTTCGATGTTGACACTGGTGACGGAGCATAAAACAGCCCTGGTTATTTTCACCAATGCAGAGGAAGGAGGCAGTGTGACGGATGAAGTACAGCGCTGGTTCTTGAAGGAATCATTCGGCGTCGAACGGAAGAAACCCGAACCGATAGCGACCACCGGAGACGAGTTGCGATCCTTTGTCGGAAAATATACGCGCCCCTTTGCGGATATCGAATTAGCCGTATTGTGTGGTCGCTTGATCGGACAGATAGTCTTTAAACAGGGCTTTCCGGACAAGGATGCGCCGCCGCCCCCCGCACCGGCGCCGGTGGTGCTGACCCGTTGCGAGGAAAACCGTTTATTGATCATGGATGGGCCTTTTAAGAACGACTGCGCGGACGTCATTCGCAAACCAGATGGGAGCATCGGCTGGCTGCGCATGGGCCGTTTGTACAAACGAGTGGAATAGGCCAACCAACTCAGGTGAAAGCCAGCCTGGTGTATAATGTCTATGTGAGAGCTTATAGAAGTATACGATACCAGGGCAGCGCGCTGGCACTGGTGTTATTAGCCTTTGCGCTGCGTCTGTGGGGATTGACGGCGACATCACTGTGGTATGACGAGACTTTTATGGTGTATCACGCGCAGCAAGGTGTAATACCCGGTGTACTTGGATTGCTGCGCGAGGATAACGCGCTGCCGCTGCACGGGCTATTGCTATCGCTGTGGGTGCAGATCGCGGGCAGCGGTGAGTTTGCAGTGCGTTATCTATCCGTGCTACTCGGTGTGAGCGCAGTCCCGCTGGTATTGCGCCTGGGCGGTGACCTCGCCGGACGGCGAGAAGGCGGATGGGGCGGCGCACTGGTCTTTGCCTCCCTGCCCATCCACGTATATTACGCGCAGGAAGTGCGGATGTACGCGCTGGCCGTCCTCCTGGCTGCTGCCTTCGCCTGGACGGCGTGGCGTGTTGGGTCACGCGCGCGCGGCGTCATACTCTACATCATCCTGGGAACCCTGATGCTCCTGGCTCACCTCTACACCGGCTTGCTATGGGCTGCCTTCCTCGCGTGGGGCGCGATGTGCGAGATAGGGCGAGTGGCGAATGGCGAATGGCGAATTACGAATTGCGAATCGCGAATGGCGAATGGCGAATCGCGCATCACGCATCGCGGCAACCATGGGTTACTTCACGTCTCACGTTTCACGTTTCATCCCGCCGCCTGGCGACGCGCAAATCTAGGGCTGGCAGTATCCGCATTGCCCATCGTGGTCTGGGCCTGGTGGCGCGCGGGCGTGGATGCGACGGCAGTATCGGCGGTGCCATCGTCGGTAGTGCGTTGGATCCCCGTGTTCTTTGGCGTGGGGCAATATATACCGGAACCCTGGGCCACAGGGTTTGTGTGTATCGTAAGCCTATCGCTGGTACTAACCGGGATAACCCTATTACGCACCCGGCGGGGGGCGGCATTGCTGTGGCTCGCCTGCACCCTCGTTCTCCCCATTGCCCTGCTCCTGGCGACAACGTGGGTAAAGGCAAAGTGGAGCGAGCGGTATCTTCTCCCTTCCTTTGGCCTCGCGCTCGCGCTGGCCGTGGGGATAGGATGGGAGCGGATTGGCGAATGGCAAATAGCGAATAGCGAATGGCGAATAGCGAATTACATTTCACGTTTCACGTCCTACGCTCTTATCCTTTCCTACCTCGCCTTAACGCTGCTCGCGCTGGGACGTCAGGCGGCGGGAACATGGGCGGTGGCATTGCAGGATGAATGGCATCCCCGGCCCGATTTTCGCGGGGTGGCGGATTATATTGAGGGGTATGACGAATCAGAAGACGCGATTGTAGTTATCGGCGGCTATGCGGCGCACACGCTCAATTATTACTACAACGGCCCGGCGCGTCTGTTCGGCCTGCCCACCGGTACCCGCGTGTTGGATACGCGGCAGGTATTGGATTTACGCGCGTTAGAAGTGCTAGAATCCCGCCTGGGAGATAAAGAGACGTTATGGCTGGTGTTATGGCAGGATGCCCTGATCGATCCCACCGGTCTGGTACAGAGCGTGTTGGTAGATGCGTGCCATCGCCTGCCGGTATCCGCGCACTTTACCAATGTCGGTGTGCTACACTTTGATCTGACCTCGTGCCGGCCATTGGATAAGATCGCGCTGCCGCCGCATCCGCTGCACGAATCCTTCATAGAGCCTATTCAATTAGCGGGATATGGCGTTATCCGGCAGAGAGAAACCTGGGAAGTCGATCTTTGGTGGGAGACTACAGGCCCGCTGACGGACGACTACTTCGTCTTCGTCCACTTGCTGGACGCCGGCCAGGGCCTGATCGCCCAACACGATCACATCGCGGGGGCGGACGCCTACCCCACCGGCCAATGGGCAGTGGGGACGCGGATGCGAGATCGCTTCTTTTTACACGTGCCAGGTGGTGACTGCGAGGCGTGCAGTTTGCACTTCGGCCTCTACAATGAGACGGGACGACTCTATTTGCAAGATGGCCGGGACGGCATAAACGTGACAGGAGGATGGTGATATGCCCAAACACATTCTAATTGTGGATGACGATACGCTAATGCGGCGCAGTCTGGCCTTCAGTTTGGAGAAAGCCGGCTATCGTGCAAGCACAGCCGGAACGGGGGAGGATGCATTAGCCCTGGTGCGGCGCGATCCCCCCGATTTAGTGCTGTTGGACATTGGCCTGCCGGGGATGGACGGCCTGGACGCGCTCCGCAATTTAAGGCGCGAAATGGCAGTGCCCGTGATCTTCGTCACGGCGCGGCGGCGCGAATTGGACGAGGTGTTGGGATTGGAGTTGGGGGCCGATGATTACGTCACCAAGCCCTTCGATACCGATGTGTTACTGGCGCGCATCCGGGCCGTATTGCGGCGGACACAAGCAACCGCGGTAACTCCTGAAATGCCGGTGGAGACGCTCACGGTCGGTGATCTGGTCATTGACCAGGCCGCGCACATTGTGACGGTCAAAGGAGAAGTTGTGGATTTGGCCCCGCGCGAGTTCGACCTGCTCACCGCGCTGGCGCTGGAAGCCGGGCGCGTGCTTTCCATTGATGAGCTCCTGGCACGGGTCTGGGGCGCGGAATATGTGGGCGAACCCCAGGTCGTCTACGTCCACATCCGCTGGCTGCGCGAGAAATTAGAAGCGGATCCGCAACACCCACTGCATATCATCACCGTGCGCGGCGTAGGATACAAATTGGTTGCGTAAAACGCAAGGTGGCAAGTTGCGAGTTAAGAGTGAGGCGTGAGGAGTTAAGAGTTAGGAGTTGTTTCATGGAGGCTTTATGCGTTCTTTACGAACTCGTTTGATCCTTAGCCATGTCGTGCCACTGCTCATCGTCATTCCCATCCTGGGAATAGCACTGACCTATCTGCTGGAAACGCAAGTTCTGTTGGCGCAATTTTCCAACGAACTGGAATTGCAAGCGGCGTTGGTAGCAGAAGCCGCGGCCCAGAATCCCTTGATCTGGTACGATCCCCTACAAGCGGCCGCATTCGTGGGGCGGATCGGCGCGCGGCTTTCAGCGCGGATCATGCTGCTCGATCCGCAAGGGACATTGCTGGCGACGAATGATATGACGTACCGGGAACAATTGGGGGAAGTATTGGAGATTCCGGAATTAGAGGAGACGGTCACAACCGGGATCGGGCGACTCGTGAACTATGGAGAACGGGGCACGGCAGCCGCCAGCGTATTAATGCCCGTCCTCACCCCGGCATGGGAGCTTGGAAGTAGCGGGATCATCAGTGGAAGTTGGCGCGTCGTGGGTGTGATTCGCCTGACCGATCCCCTATCCAGCGTCTACGAGCGTTTTCCCCGCACCCGGACGTTCATTCTCTGGGTGTTGGTGGGGGGACTGGTAATCGGCGTGCTGGTGGGCTGGATACTGGCATTTGACCTGGAGCGTCCCCTGCGGCGCGCAACCCAGGCGATCACACAGATGACAGGCGGAAAGCAGCTTATGGCCCTGCCCGAACAAGGCCCGACGGAGGTGCGGCTGCTGGTGCGCGCGTTTAACACGCTGACCGCGCAGCTCCAAAGCCTGGAAAAATCCCGCCAACGGCTATTGGCCAACCTGGTTCACGAGATAGGGCGACCGCTCGGCGCGCTGCTCTCGGCAACACAGGCGCTGGCCAGCGGAGCAGCGGATGACCCGGAGCTGCGTCACGAGTTATTAGGCGGCATCGAGGGCGAAGTGCGACGGATGCGCTATCTGTTGGACGATCTGACCCGCCTGTACGACCAGGCGGCGGGCACACCCGAACTGGCACACAGCCCCACGCCGCTGGCGACGTGGCTGCCCGAAGTCCTCAGTCCCTGGCGCGAGGCCGCGCAGGCCAAGTCCCTGGAGTGGGAAGTCACCTACCCCGAAGATCTGCCGGTACTCTCCCTTGACCCCGACAGGATGGCGCAGGCGTTAGGTAACGTGGTCAGCAACGCGATCAAGTATACGCCTACCGGCGGCACGATCAGGATTGACGCGGGACAAAATGAGAATGGCGTGTGGGTTCGTGTGCAGGACACCGGTCCGGGCATTCCGGCAGAGGAACAAGCGCGCATCTTTGAGCCGTTTTACCGTGGGCCGGCCAGCCAGCGCTTCCCCCAGGGCATGGGCCTGGGGCTGAGCATCGCGCGCGACCTGGTACAAGCGCACGGCGGGCGCATCGAAGTAGAAAGTGAAATCGGCGCGGGGAGTACATTCACCCTGTGGATACCTGACCCAAAATCTTTTGGGTTCACTGAAAAAACTGGAGATCCCACCGCAGAGACGCAGAGGTCGCAGAGATTTTAAACCAAAACTTAATAAAATTAATCTTTTGGAGCGCAACCATAGATTTTATTACACATCATTTGAAAT
>JAFGFI010000176.1 GCA_016931185.1 Anaerolineae bacterium | reverse complement strand
TTGTTGAACCCAACCTTCCGGGAAGTCCACTCGTCTGGAACAGAACAGGAGGTTTCGGTTTGGCTAAGGGCTGGTTTTAGGGAGCTGAGGGGAACTTCCCGGAAGGAAGACGTGCCCTGCAAAAAAGTGACGCCCACCCAGCCTTGCCCCCCGCTTTGACCAAGTAATGACTTCGCATTATACTGCAAATAATGCTAATGCTCCCACTGGATTGCCAAATCCAGCAGGAAAACGTGAAGTATAGCAAATGGAGGGATAAGATGGCGGGAGAACAAGTTGAACGGGCGTTGGTGCTTTCTGGCGGAGGTGGGCGGGGAGCGTACCAGGTGGGCGTTTGCCGCGTTCTGCGTGAACTGGGTTGGGAGCCGGATTTGGTCTTAGGAAATTCGATTGGCGCGACCAACGGCGCGCTTTTTCTTGCGCCCAAACGGCCTATGCCTGGAGCCGCTCTGTTGTCAAAAGTCTGGCTAGATGAGATGTTAAATGACAAATTGCACAATGTCTCCCAACAATGGCCAGCGCCGTTGGCCGAATTGATGAGCCTGGTGATCGAGGGTCTTCAGTCACTGCAAACGCCACCTGACTTAACCCGCTCCGAAGAAAATGTCAGTTTTGGCCTAGGTAACGGGCGTTTTATCCGAGGGTTGAAAGCCTTGTTTGCCGAAGGGGATGTACATAAGCAGCTTTCACAACACCTACTGCACGGATTCCGCGCGCCCTTTGAGAATGGTATGCAACGGACTACCGTGATGGTCCGCGAGGGCTGGCGTGAACTCCTGGAAAACAATGTAGACTTTGACAAACTTAATGCGCCCACCACGCCTTATTTGGGCATCGCAGCCACGGATGTGGCAACCGGCGCGCTACACATCTTCTGGAATCGCGTGCCCGATGGCGTGCGCGGCACTGCCTCCTATCTCACGGTGGATCACGTGATGGCAAGTTCCAGTATTCCCGGTTTCTATGAGGCGACGCAAGTCGAGGGACGTTACTGGTGGGATGGCGCGCTGATCGCCAATACGCCCATCGCGCCCGCGATCCAGGCCGGAGCCACGGACATCGTCGTGGTGCTGATGACGCCCTGGCACGAGGGCATTGAAGCAGGTGTGCCCCTGCGAGGAGAAAGCCCTACCGTACTTGACGCGCTGGACCGTGTGCTGGATTGGATGATGTTGGCGACGCTGCGCAGCGAACTAGATCGTCTGGATGACGACGCGCGCCAGCAAATCAAGATCATCGCGCCCGACGCGACGCAAGGGTTAGTCTCCATCATTGACTACGCCACAATGGATAACACAACCCTCATTCAACATGGGATTCAGGATGCGAGAAAGGTGTTACAACGTGATGCCTGAAACGTAAAACATGATACTTCATTTATGCTTAACTCGTAATTCGTAATTCGCAAAGGGGAGCTTATGAACACAACTGAACTTTTTGATATGACACATCGTAGTAAAGTGTGGCTGGCGCTGGTGACCTGTGTGGCTGTAATGGTAGGGGCAGTAGTACTGGCATGGTTAGTGCAGGGAGATTTCGGGCGAATTGAAGTACGCAATGTGGTTTATGAGAATTATAACGGGATTCGCGTGCGGGCTAAACTCTTCCGGCACCGAGAAGTGACGGCGGATGTGCCCGGACCGGGTGTGGTCTATATCCACGGCTATCAGAACAACCGTGAAACGGCGGACCCGTATTGTATTGAGCTGGCACGGCGTGGGATTGTGGCTCTGTGTATTGATGCCATCGGGCGTGGAAATTCTGGATTGCCGGGGGATGAAAATGCACCGGACTTCGACCCCACGTATGGCGGCACGACGTCCTTCGACTATCTCAAATCGTTGCCTTTCGTAGACGCGGAGCGCGTCGGTCTAATGGGTCACAGCCTGGGAGCGGAGATGGCCTACACCGCCGCGCTGGCCGACCCGACGGTTAAAGCTCTTTCTATTTCCGGTTTTGCATATACAGACGCCGCCACTGCCGAAAATCCACCCAACATGCTGATGATTTTCGGCAAGTGGGACGAATATCGCCAGCGGATGACGAGTACACGCGATTTTGAACGTGAATGGATGCAAACAACACGCACGCAGCGTGTGATTCCGGTATCCAATCCCCAATTAGGCGTGACCTACGGAGATTTTGCCACAGGCACCGCGCGTCGCGTCGTGATGCCACGCACTATCCACATCCTGGAATCGTACAGCCGCCCCGCAATTGCCGAGGCCGTAACCTGGATGCAACAAGCTCTCCAACCGTCATCTATACTATGGCGCGATCCTACACAGCAAACTTGGCCTATCAAAGAGTGGGCCACGCTCCTCGCAATGCTGGCCTGCTTTGCCGCGCTGCTGCCTCTCACACTGATACTGCTCCGCACACCATTCTTCCGCACACTACAATACGCAGGGACAGAGGTCGCTAGTGATACCGGCAGACCCTTCCTTCAAAGCGTGATTATCAACGGATTACTCAAATGGCTCTACATCCCGCTGGTGATGGTACTTTTCGCCATTCACATCTACGTCATCCCAATTGACAAGGTTTTTCCGATGATGATGGTCAACGGCATCGTCGCCTGGTTCGTGGGCAGCAACCTCATCGGAATGTGGCTCAACGGATTTAGCGGATTTAACAAAAAAGAAAATAGAAATTCCGTTAAGTCCGCTGAGATACATTGGCAAAAGCTTGGCAAAACTGCGTTGTTAGCCTTGATTCTATTCGCGTTCGCTTATGGCTGCGAATATCTGTTGGAAGCAATCTTTATCGTGGATTTCCGCTTTATTTTCCCCTTCGCCAGTGATCTGACGCCCTATCGCGTGTTGATGTTCCTGCTCTACTTCCCTTTTATGCTGTTTGGGTTCTTAGGGACGGGCATGTTTCTGCACGGCACGATCCGCCGTCCCCACAGAGCTACCTGGGCACAAACATTCACTTCGTGGTCGCTGACCAATGTGCTGGTACAGGCGATCCCCCTGATCCTGTTCCTGATGGTACAATATGTGCCGCTGCTCGTCTTCAACGTCGTGCCCCTGGTAGGGCCAGGTGGCGTGATGGCAACGTTCATCATGAATCTGTTTCAAATTATCCTCGTGCTGGCGATCATGGACATCATCTCCACGTGGTGCTACCAACTCACCGGTAACATCCTTCTCGGTGCGCTCCTCAACGCCGCTCTCGTTGCGTGGATATTCGCCTCAGCGCAAGTCATCGCGCCGGTGCCGGTGTAAACCCATGAAACCTAATATTCTCAAAGACAAAGTCGCCATCATTACCGGTGCGGGACGAGGGATTGGGCGAAGTATTGCCCTCACACTGGCAGCGCACGGGGCACGGGTGGCGTTGGCCGCGCACACAGCAGTGGAATCGGACGCAGTGCGCGCTGAGATCGAGAGCATTCGTGGGACAGACTTTCCAGTCTGTCATCCCAGTCCCCCGCGCGCCCTCTGCATCACCACCGACATCAGCCGTGAGGGTGATGTGATCACGCTGGTGCGCGACACTATCGCGACGTTCGGACGTTTGGATATTGTGGTGAACAACGCCGGGATTGGTGTCTTCGGTCCGCTGGCCCAAACTTCCACTGCCGGTTGGGATCGCGTGATGGCCGTCAACGCGCGCGGTACATTTTTGGTCTGCCGCGAGACCATCCCTTACTTGAGAAAACAGCATTCTTCATTTATCATTAACATCGCGTCGGTGGTGAGCGTCAAGGGTTATGCCAACCAAGCTGCTTACAGCGCGTCAAAGCACGCAGTGATAGGTATGACCAAAGCACTGGCAAAAGAAGTTCAGGCGGATGGTATCCGCGTCCACGCGATCTGTCCCGGCGGGGTAGACACGGACATGGCCGGTCAAGCCCGTCCCGACCTGGATCGCTCCATACTTATCAAGCCGGAAGAGATCGCGGATATTGTGCTGTTCCTGGTTACTCGTAGCGGCAACGCTGTCATTGACGCCGTCTCCATCAGGCGGGCAGCATCAACACCATGGGAATAGAAAATACGGGATACAGGCCCATTCCCGTATCCCGTATCCCATCTATTGCACACATTAGGAGGAAGGTATATGAAACCATTTAGTTACGAAGCCCCGACCTCGGTTGAAGCAGCGGTCGCGCTGCTGGCCGAACACGGGGACAAAGCACGGCCAATGGCCGGGGGCACGGATCTGCTGGTGCAGTTGCGCCAGGAACGTTTCGATGTAGATGTCGTGGTGGACGTCAAACGCATCCCCGAACTGACCCAACTGGCGTTTGATCCTACTGCCGGTCTGACGATTGGCGCGGCAGTGCCATGCGCGGTGCTGTGCGAATCTCCGGAGGTACAGGCCTACTACCCCGGTCTGGTGGACGGTGCATCCATCATCGGCGGCGCGGCGATCCAGGGGCGTGCCACACTGGGCGGTAACCTGTGCAACGCTTCGCCCAGCGGCGATGGCATCTCGGCTCTGATCGCTCTCGGTGCAGAGGCCATCGTGACCGGCCCACAAAGCACACGCACTGTTCCGGTAGCCGATTTTTGCACGGCCCCAGGAAAGAGCGTGCTGGACAACGGCGAATTGCTGGTCTCTTTGCACCTCCCCACGCCGCAGTCTCATACAGGCGCAGCCTACACGCGCTTCACACCGCGCCACGAGATGGACATTGCCGTGGCAGGGACAGGCGTGTGGGTCAAACTGAGCGATGATGGCAGCACCGTCACCGATGCCCGCATCGTCCTTTCAGCCGTCGCGCCTACCCCACTCCTCGTCGAAGCTGCAAGGGTTGCCATGATCGGCCAATCCCCGACGGAAGCGTCCTTCGCCGCCGCTGCCGGCCTCGCACAAGAAGCGGCCCGTCCCATTGACGACGTGCGCGGCGGCACGGCACAACGGAAGCACCTGGTGGGCGTGTTAGTAAAACGCGCGCTGCGCACTGCAGTACAGCGGGCGAAGGAAAATTAGAAATTAGAGAATGATGTGGGCAACCGTAAATCGTACGTGAGTAGTGAGTACGGATTACGGATTACGTTTCAGGTTTCACGTTTTGTGTCTTACCAAGGAGCTAAACTTATGATCAAAAAGGTACTCGTTTCCGCCACGATTAACGGCGAAAGTACGGAGTTTTTGTGTGAGCCGCAGCAGAGTTTGTTAGAGGTGTTGCGGGATGTATTGAACTTGACCGGCGCGAAGGAGGGCTGCAATGATGGCAATTGTGGCGCGTGCAGTGTATTGCTTGATGGCCGGCTGGTGAATTCGTGCCTGGTGTTGGCCGCCGAAATTGAGGGACGCACCGTCACCACGGTCGAGGGGCTGGCAAGTTGGGAGGGGTTACACCCGCTCCAGCAATCCTTTATTGAACAAGATGCGCTGCAATGCGGCTACTGCACGCCGGGTATGCTCATCGCGGCCAAGGCGTTGCTAGATCGCAATCCTGATCCCACCGATGAAGAAATCCGTACCTGGCTGGCAGGCAATCTCTGCCGCTGCACAGGGTATGATAAGATTGTGCGGGCAGTACGGGCGGCAGCACGGCAAATGAAAGATTAGAAATTAAAAGTGAGAGAAGGATGAATCAGCGAATCAGCGAATTACGAATTACGAACCGTCCGTTTAGAAAAAATGGAGAATAAAAATGAATCAACAAGCAACTGATTTTTCCGTTATTGGGACGCGGCCGCCGCGTGTGGATGCGGCGGAGAAGGTAATTGGGCGCGCGAAGTATGGGATGGATGCGCAGGTGCCGGGGGTAACTTACGGCAAAGTGTTGCGCAGTCCCCACGCACACGCCCGTATTGTATCTATAGATACCGGCAAGGCGGAGGCTCTCGCGGGAGTCTACGCTGTGGTCACGGCGGACGATCTTTTGTCCCCAGAAACCCGCGAGAAGCTACGGGAGGAGGATAATATTCACGCTCTGCGCGAGTATGAACTCACCCTGGCGCACGACAAAGTCCTCTTCGAAGGACATCCTATCGCAGCGGTGGCCGCGCGCACACCTACCCTGGCCGAACAAGCGGTAAAATTGATTGAGGTCGAATACGAAGTATTACCTGCCGTGGTGGGTATATTGGACGCGATGCGTGACGATGCGCCCTTGCTCCATGAAATGATGCATACCGAGTCACTCGCAGGCAAGAGTGAGAAACCCAGTAATGTGGCTTCGTATTTCCAGCAGATCAAGGGCGACCCTGAGCAAGGTTTTGCTAAAGCAGATGTCGTCGTAGAACGCGAGTTCCGCTCTCTGATGGTGCATCAAGGTTATATTGAACCCCACGCGGCGACGGCAGAATGGAGTCCCACCGGCAAACTCACGCTTTACACTACCACCCAGGGCACCTTTGCCGTGCGCGATCACGTGGTGAGCCTGCTGCACATTCCTATGTCCGACACACGCGTTATCTCATTGGAAGTCGGCGGGGCGTTCGGCGGCAAGAATAACAGCTTTGTGGACGCCGTCGCCGCATTGTTAGCCCGCAAAGCGCGCCGCCCGGTCAAGGTTACAATGTCGCGGGCCGAAACCTTGCTGGGAACCGGGCCATCATCGGGAACCGTTATCCGCGTGAAGATGGGAGCCACGCGCGAAGGACACATAACGGCAACTCAAGCTACTCTTTATTACGAAGCTGGTGCATACCCCGGTTCCCCGGTCGGATCAGGGGTGAACGTTATGTTTGGCCCCTACGACATTTCCCATGTCCAGGTCGAAGGGTACGACATTGTCAACAATAAACCCCCCATCGCCTCTTATCGCGCACCTGGTGCAACGCCCGCCAATTTTGCTATAGAAGTAGTGATAGACGAGATAGCGGAAAAAATCGGGATGGATCCTCTGGAATTCCGCCTGTTGAACAGCGCGCGCGAGGGCACGGAGCAAATTTTTGGAGAAATCCATCACGATATCGGCGCAATTGAAGTGTTGGAAGCTGCCAAAGCACATCCCCACTATAGCGCGCCGTTGGCCGGGTCAAGCAAGGACGGCCGTCGTGGACGCGGCGTAGCACACGGCTACTGGGGCAACTGGGGAGCGCGTTCAAGTTGTACAATCACCGTCAATCCGGACGGCACGGTAGCACTCGTGACCGGATCGGTGGATGTGACCGGCACACGCACCAGCCTGGCGATGCAGGCTGCCGAAATCCTATGCCTCGATCTGGATCAGGTCAAATCGAGTGTGGGTGATACAGACAACATCGGCTATTCAGATGTGAGCGCGGGCAGCCGCACAACGATAGCCACGGGACAGGCCGTGATCCAGGCTGCCCAGGAGGTTATTGCCAAAATGTGCGCGCGGGCTGCAACGATCTGGGAAGTTCCGGTGGAAACCATCACGTTCGAGGGCGGTATATTTGCCACTAACGCAGACAAGAAAAAACGGATGACATTTGCCGAACTGGCAGCACAGTTGCCACAGACAGGGAATACCGTCATCGGTGTCGCCAATGTAGATGTGCGAGAATGGGGCGCCGCCTTCGGCACGCACATTGTAGATGTGGAGGTTGATCCGGAGACCGGCCTGGTGACGCTGTTGCGTTACACCGCAGTTCAGGATGTGGGCAAAGCTATCCATCCCACGCAGGTTGAAGGGCAGATCCAGGGAGGGGCAGTACAGGGCATCGGCTGGGCCTTGTATGAGGGATATACTTACAATGCAGAGGGAAAATTGCTGAACCCCAATTTCCTCGACTACAAACTGCCGACCGCGCTCGATGTACCCCCTATTGATACCGTGATCGTCGAAGTTCCCTACCCCAAGCATCCCTTCGGTGCGCGCGGCGTGGGTGAAGTGCCCATCATTCCCCCACCCGCCGCGATTGCCAACGCCATCTATCGCGCCATAGGCGCACGGGTGGACGTGCTGCCGATGACACCGGGAAGGATTCTGGAAGCGATGGGAGTGATGGGTTAAAAAGAGAACCACAGTCAAATTAGCGTAATTCACAACACCTGTCACAGCCATTCATAATTCCTTCACAAGTTCCTGGTATAGTCAAAACATAATCCAGGAAACCGAAATGAGGAGGTTATGAATGATGATAGAGCGATCTTGTAGATTTCACTTTGGACCGTTGGTTCTAGCGTTCTTTGTAGTAGGGGCAGCACTTCGACACCTTACCGGATGCGAACATCCTGTACGGTACCATTGGCGCCATGACCATTTTGCACGAGCATGGCAAAAACACTATGGGGGATATCACCCCTGGACTCACCACTATCCTCAAGGAAACGCATCCACAGAGAAGTCGGAGGTGACAGCATGACACAAGCGATAAATAAAAAATCTGTCGTTGATCGGCCGATGTCCGGCATCTTCTTCCAGGGAATGGCAGCAATGTTCAAAATCCGCGATTGGCTCAGACCACGCGGTGTGTTGTTGGATGAAATACCGCTGAAAGTGGGTGACACTGTTCTGGACTGGGGCTGCGGCCCTGGCTCCTACATCCCTGAGCTTGCAACGCGTGTAGGACAGAACGGCGCCGTCATTGCTGTGGACATTCACCCTTTAGCAATGCAACGGGTGGGGACCTTAGCTAAACGCCGGGGACTGTGCAATATCAAGCTATCTTTGACCGATGGCGTCCATCTACCAGACCTGGTCGACTCCAGTATTGATGTAGCCTTGCTTTTTGACGTCTTCCACATGCTTGGAGATCAAGAGGGTGTCTTGCGGGAGATTTATCGGATATTGCGGCCTGGCGGAGTCCTCGCCGTGAATGACCCGCACATGGATCAAGATGATTTGGCCGCGAGGGTGACGCGCAGCGGACAGTTCAAACTCGTCAAGCGCGGGGCGCACAGTTTCACATTCACACCCATCTCTGGCCCATACACCGAGGGAGCAGCGTGATGATTGCCATGCTTCTACGATGGCGTGAAAGCCACTGGCCCTGGCGTCGTTGGGAACAGCCCACACCGGATTATTTGCACCATCAGCAGTTGCACTATAGGGGAGGCCCCAATCTGCACTGGTTGGCTATGTTAGATGTCGAGAATGTCCAAACTGTAATTCTGCATCGCTATGAAGACCGCGAATTGCTACGGTTGTTGCGTCATTCGCCATATTGGACCGTTGATTTTGCGGATTGGCAATCTGTGATCCTAATGCGTGTGCATGAGGGGCAAGATTCGCCAGGATAATCGCCCTTGAAGCCACAGACTCAGTAGATCGAAATTATGACGCAAAGACTACAAAAGTCTTACCAGTGGCCTTATAGAGCAGGCACTTCGTTGAACGGACGTCGCTCGTCAACCAAGCGACTGCCAAGACTTTTGTAATCTAAGCCGACCAAATTATGATCTACTGAGACTACAAAAGTCCCAGCAGATGACTGCATTTTGCACGTTTTGAGTTCAACATAGGCGTTTGTAGAGTAATTCACGCAACCATAAGTAACCGGTAAAGGGGGACACGCGTTAGAACGCGCGTCCCCCACTTTTTTGGATATAGGATTTAACCAGGCGTTAAAAAATGCACGTCATCTGTTAATCTCTTTCTCTTATAATGCAGCTATGTGATGCGTCTCATAATTAAGCGTATCACGCTTATGGCCTTTAGTATGACGGAGCATTTTGTTCAGATGAATAAAGAGTACGCGTGCAGGGGGGCAAATTACCTTTACACTTTATGCCCTATCAAGCCCTCTAAGAGCCAGCTCTAAAGAGACCGGGCTAAAAAAGCCACGCCCCTTCCAGGGGCTACAATTTAGACGGTGCTGTGCGTGTACCAGCGGTTGGATGAAAATTGAATTCGTTATTCGTAATTCACTATTGTCAGGGGAGCTTATGTCAACATTCCAATTCATTGGTCTAGGAGCCGCAGCGATACTCTGCACCTGGGGGTTATTATCTCTGATGCGAGGGGTGTTGCGGCGGGTAATCGATCCGCAAAATGCTGCGGGATACGCCGGCGGACTTGTCCCGCTCGCCATCGGCGTAATGGTTTTTCTCGTCGTCTGGTACGGCTTTGCCTTTATGGAACCCCCCGTTCTTTTTCTGCACGCTCTGCGTGACGGCGACGACCGCCGGGCGTTTAGCATGTTGACCGAGTCCGCGCAAACGGATGTGGGTGGCTACGAGGGTTTCCAGGAATGGGCCGATGTAGTGCGCCCGAAAAGCTGGTTCATGGGCAGTTCGTGCAGCATTCCCGGCGAGGGACGCAGTGACGGTTCTGTCCGGTTGATGAGCGACGAACACTCCTACATCAGTTTCCACGTTATCCGGGAAGATCAGGAATGGCAAGTTGCCGGCATTCATTTCTGGGACTTAGACCCCACCTATTGGGTGGGATCAAGCAGCGGGTTGGATTGCTCGGATTGATCAAACATAGCTAAGGTCTTTTATACAAGGAATATCAAGTATAATAATAACCATGGAGGTAAACTATGGAAATTGCATCTTCATTCAGTATTTCTGCTAATACTGTAGAAGCACTCAAAGAGGCCTATGCTGTTTTAGAGGCAAAAATAGGCGGCCCGCCAACATGGATGACCGTACATGGGACTTATCATCATTCGGCTGAAATGATCACAACGACTTTGCAGGACCTGGCGCCGGGGGTGCCATTTCAGGGCGGCTCAAGCTGTCTGGGAATCATGACAGAAGCCGGATTTCATTCCCAGGAAGGCGTGGGATTAGGCGTATTGGGGATAAGGGATCCAGAAGGCACCTATGGGGTTGGGAGTTCGGAACTAACGGTAAATTCACGGGAGAGTGGAAGAGAAGCTATTACGAAGGCTCTTCAAAACGCATGGAACAACACCCCTCCCAATCTCGTCTGGATTACCTGTGCTCCAGGAGACGAAGAAGGGATTTTGGCAGGTATTGAAGATGGATTAGCCGGGGCAAACATACCCATCATAGGTGGCAGTTCGGCAGATAATGCTGTTGAGGGAAAGTGGTATCAAATCACCAACGGCCAAGTGCTGCACAATGGAGTCGTCGTAACCGCTATGTACCCTTCTAAGCCTATCCGCTATGCCTTTGATAGCAGTTACACGCCCACAACGCACACGGGAATTATTACCAAGGCCTCTGGGCGAACTGTTTACGAAATCGATCACCGCCCGGCGGCTGATGTTTATAATCAATGGACAAATGGGGGCATTGCTGATTATTTGGAGGGGGGAAACATTCTTTCCCCTACTACGCTTTACCCACTAGGTCGAGTAGCGATGTGGACTCGCGGGGTGACCCTTTACCAGCTTTCCCATCCTGAAGCGGTCCTTGAAAACCGTGCACTCTCGCTATTCACCAAGGCCGAAGTAGGGGAAGAAATTGTACTTATGGAAAGTACAGCCCAGGATTTAGTGTATCGTATTGATAGAGTTACATCCAAGGCACTCGCAGGTATCCCCGCACCAGATAAGCAGATTGCCGGCGCACTTGTCATCTACTGTGCCGGGTGTATGTTGGCAGTAACAGACAGAATGCAAGAAGTGGCAAAGCAATTCTATGAAGCGCTTGCGGGCCAACCCTTCCTGGGACTTTTTACCTTTGGCGAACAGGGGCGCGCGTTACTTGGCGAGAACAGCCATGCTAATTTGATGATGTCCATCATCGTATTTGAAAAGTAGCGACGAAAAGGAGAAAATGAAAATCATCCCCACTTTCAAATGGCTTATTCCCTTAATTCTGGTATTAGGTGTATTCTCTGCCGGTATAGGATTGTTCTATCATAACAAGGATGAAACAACCTTCCTTTTTAGCAATATTCATGGACAAACGGTTGAAATATACGGGCGCGGAATCTACAAAAACGATTCCCGGCTTGCAGGTGCGGGATTCCGCGGCGCAGACGCGGTTACCCTGCTGGTTACCGCACCGCTGCTTGCGTTGACCTATATTCTATCGCTGCGCGGCTCGCAGAATGCTCTCATTATCATGATCGCCGCCTTGTTTTATTTCCTTTACAACGGCGCTTCGTTAACTTTTTCCGCAGCTTTCAACGCCTTGTTCCTTGTTTACACCTGCCTATTCTCGGCCAGTTTATATGCCACCATCATGGCGCTGGTCACTTTTGATCTTCAATTGCTAATGGCGCGGGTTCGGCCGGGATTCCCCCAGCGCGGTCTGGCGATTTTCACCTTCATTGCCGGGATTGGAACTTTGTTTATCTGGCTAAGCGAAATCATTGGACCTTTGTTGACCGGAACAGTCCCCGCGACGCTTGGCCCGTACACTACGATGTACACCCATGGTTTCGACTCGGCCGTTATCACTCCGGCAGCGGTTTTAACCGGGATTTTCCTCCTGCAACGTAAACCCCTCGGATACCTGCTCGCGGCGCCCATCCTTATCCTCTGCGCGCTGATTGGTATGGTCGTCATCGGGCAGACCATTAGTCAATCCATAGCCGGACTGGTTTTCCCCATCAGTGTCTACATTGGCATGATCAGCTCATGGATTGTGATGGGAGCGTTTGCGCTTGGGCTGACTATCTCTTATTTTCACCACCTTTCATAATCCAACACTGAAATTAAAAACAATGCCAAGTCTAGCTACCGGACACTTTTTATTAGAGTAACGTATCTACTCCAAAAGTTACACTTTGAACTGGATTGTGCGGCTAATGAAGGTTAAGAAAATAATCCGGTAATGGCGCACTGCGGTCAGCGCCCGGCGGTCAACCGCCAGGCTACAGGATCACGCC
>JAFGFI010000175.1 GCA_016931185.1 Anaerolineae bacterium | reverse complement strand
CGCGGACTACACCTGGGCAGCGGGTATCCATACCGCCGTTGTCACCGCGACGGGTGCGTGTGGCGCTCCGGTCACGGCAACGCATACCGTTACCGTAGAGGTATTAATTCCTACCTGTCCCGTGCCCTTGACTGGCGTGCGCATCACCGGTCCCGTGACAAGTGTTATTGGAATTTCTTATGCCTTCACTGCCACTATATCTCCTGCCAATGCAACGATGCCGGTTACGTATACCTGGACACCCACACCTCTATTAAGTCATTTGCTTCTATCCGGGCAATCGGTAGTGACGTATACCTGGGAAGAGGCCGGGGATTACACAATTACCGTCACGGCAGAGAATTGCGGGGGTTACAAGACAGATGCGCGTACGGTACATATTCCTGCCGGACAGCATCAAATCTATTTGCCATTGATCCTGCGTGCTGACTGAGAAGCAGATAGGTGCGTTGCACTTTCTGAAGTGCGATGCACCTGGACATTCTTGTGGCCGACTATCTTTGAGTGGACGACAGTAGGATTGATTGCCGGCCACCATTTCGAATGGTCGGCAGCTTTGAAAAAGCTGGATGAGTTAAAGGTGGGTATTCGAAAGTAAGTTCACGTAGAAAGGAAGGGAAAAGGGTGGAAAAAATAATTAAAGCTGTAATATTTGATGTTGGAGGCGTTCTTACTTATGACATTTGGGAGCACTTGCTCCTTGATGATGAAATTGGGATTGCATCTCAATACAAGCTTAATAGGGACAATGTTGAGAAAGTAGGGAAATTACTCTGGGAAGCATTCGCTTACACACAAGAAACTCGACAAAACAGTTGGGAGATACTTGAGAGAAAATATTGGGACCTATTCATAGAATTCTTTTGGGACAAACACCCCCCATTAAATGTGTCTGCCGATAAGTTTATCCAAATGACAAATCATTTCATTAAACCTGTAGACGGAATGATATCAATTCTTGAAAGACTTCAATCCAAGGCGGTCAAGTTGGCAATTTGTTCTAATAACAATGAATTTTGGTTTAAACGTCAAATGGATACACTTCAACTTTATAGATTTTTTAATCCAAGCAAGATAATTCTCTCCTGTAGAGTTGGAACTCCCAAGTCAAGCCCTCGATTTGAGATGTTTTATGCGGCAATAGATGCACTTGGAGTTGCCCCATCGTCTTGCATTTTCGTGGATGATAGGGAAGAAAACACTGAGCGTGCAAAACAGTGCGGTATGGAAGGGATCCATTTCAAGAATGTTCAGCAATTAGATGGTTTGCTGAAAACCAAGAATCTTTGAGAATAAAACCCTAACTAAAATGATTGTCTTTACATGGCCGGCATAGAATATGCACTAACGAGAATAAAAAGTTTCCAATCCAGGGCAAGCGCCGCAATAAGGGGAGGATGATCCGGTATCTGACACCCCGCCCGCCTCGAAAATCAATCTCACGCACTTCTGTAATATTGGGATGTAAGGTTTGCAATGTCGAGAGTTCATTACGGTTTAGGCCCCAATACATCGCCGGCGCTGTGTAGTGAGGAGTCCGACGATACCATCCCGCTTGCGTCAAACGCACCAAGAAATGGGGCATTACATCAAAAACCATTTCGACCGTTGCGTAGCGTTCAGCGATAGCCGCGATCAGACGATGTACATCTTGGGGGTGAAAATACTTTAGTAGTCCAACGGCTGTGACGAAGACGCCCTGGTGTGGGTTAACTGCTTCCATCCAGCGCAGATCGAGGGCCGAGCACGCAAGATTATGGTGGCGATCACTATCGGGTAGAAATAACGACCGTATGGCAATGGCTTCGGGCAGATCGACCGCCAGCCAGCGGACGTGACCGTCATCAACGCGGTGAAACTGGGTTTCTAATCCTTCGCCCAGGGCCACAACTTGTCCACCGGGATGATCTTGGACCCAAGCGCGCAAGATCTGATCGGTCAACAGTGCGCGGATGACTTGGCCGGATTCGGGCCGGCCGAAAGAGCGCGCGTAATCATATTCAATCGCGTCGGCGATCTGGATTGCCAACGGATCGGCCATAAGCGCATCGGGACGACGGGCTTCAGCAGCGCGGTTGTAGAGTGCCCAGAGCATCGTCTCAGGAACACCCTTAAGATCTGGCGCTATAGTCAGCGTGTATGATGGATGGTCCTTATTTGCTCTTTGTATATCCATTGGGTATCTCCATTTCGGATTCATCATGTGACTCAACTCTTAAATTAGTTACCGGACACTTTTTCACAGCAGGGTATTTAGCCGAAATTGGGGTCGATTTTGGACTAAAATCGCTTTTAAGAGGGTATTTTTTTGATTTCGAGCGTAGCTCGAAATCAAAAAAATACCCTCTTTTCCGGCGGCTTTACCGCGCAACCGGTAGCTAGCTCTTAAATAGAAAATCACGGCCAAGGGGTTTCGTTTTTTGACCGTGATTTTTCCTATTTGATGTACCCCGATCCAAGACAACGGATTGGCAGTTTCCTGGGAAGGGCAGTGGTTAGGTGCTTTTTAGAGTTGCTTGTTGACTTCTGCCAGAACCTGTTCAACCTTTTCTTTGGTCAGGCCGAATTGTGCCGCTTGCGGCATAGAGAGTAGCTTATTCAATGAAACGCCTTTTACCATCGCCACCATTGGGTTACTGGAGACGCCGGGTAAATATTGATCCAGCACCGCCTTGGCCTGCGGATCGTCTAAAAGTGTGCCTAGAGTCGTATCAAGTGTTACTTTCATGGTATGCCTCCTGTTTTCGTAATTTGGGTGATATTAAAATTCCAGATACTAAGCCTATTTGACTATGAGGCAAGGTTCAGAAACCTTGCTTTTTACCCTTACACTTTTACGCTTGTTAGGGCATAAGGTGTAAAGGTAATTTGAACCATCTTGACTATGAGATGTATAAATTTATAGGTTTATTTGTCTTCACCTCCCATGTGGTCCGCCGTGCCCTGGTATAGTTCCCACCCTTGACTGAGGATGACAATCTGAGCAACCAGGAGCCATGTAAAAAACAAAGTTAATACAATCGCCACCCCATTGAGGATGGTTGCCAGGTTAGCTTGAATGTTCTTGAGGATGGATGTCAAATCATCCATAGAAGATTGGGATTGAACGATCATCCCTTCGTATTCGCTTAGGCTAGACGAGATCAATCCGACACTATCCGACATGGTGATCAGATTGTCTTGGATAGATCCCAGGTTATCATCGGTAGTACTGAGATTGGTTGACATTTCGACAAATGTATCTGGCAACCCTTCAAGATTGACGGCCAACTCACCTAGTGAATCTGCTAGAGGTTTCTCCGGGGCGTAAGATTCTCCTGTCTGCCCCACCAGATCGCCCACCAGCGGCACGTCGCTCAGTAAGAAACGAAAAGTGTCTAACGATTGGATGGTGCTTTCCAGAACTTGGGCGGCCTCTTGGGCAGTATAAAGCGAGTCAGTGGTTGCCTTTAGGGTGGAGGGCAGTGTAACAGACATAATGGTGTCGATTTCGTCAAATACCGGCTTGGTATCTTCTACCGTAGCAGCCGTGGTACTCAACATGGCCGAGAGTGCATCCACACTATCAATTGTGGCTCCTAGCGCCTGCCCGGTGGTTTTCATAATACTTTGGCTGGTGATAACACTCTTGTTGAGCGTGTCAACGGTGGTATTTGCATAAACAGTCACGGTAGGTTTCGCTACCCACACCATAACCAGTCCCGCCAGACTGAGTACAAGGCCCAGTATCCCAGCAATCATAACTAAAATTCCAAGAATGCGACGCATGACGTTCATATCCCCTCCATAAAATATCTCGAATAGAATTAAATCACCGTTAGTAATTGTAGCACAAATTTGGCGCTTATCATAGCCTCACTATATGGACTTCAAAATCTCCACAACTCCCTGACCACCATTGACGCGCACCCGATCTCCGGTCTTCGGACGCATCGTGGCATCATCGTAGCCGACAATGGCGGAACTTCCAACTCGCGGGCCACAATGGCTGCGTGGCTCAGCTTTGCTGTTAGAATTTTTTAATAAACCCAGACTACAAAAGTTTTACGAGTGACCTTATAGCTCAAGCACTTCGTTGAATGGGTGTCGCTCGTCAACCAGGTACCTGCTGAGACTTTTGTAGTCTTCTACGCGAAAAAGTGACGGGCATCCGATTGACGCTGCTTTCGTGACAAATTGCTAAAAGAGTGATAAACTTGAGAAGTATAGGGGAAAATGGAACTTTTCCGTAGCAGGAAATTGTTTAATTCGAACCAATTCTATTAATTCTTATAGGAGGTCGTGATGCTGAAAGGTCACCAGGATATGCTATGGTTGGCGGGGCAGGTGTTTCTCTGGCCGGATTTTGTCGAGGAGGCCGAGAATTTAGGGTTAGACAAAGTCTTTGAATTATGTCCGTACAAGGATTTGGCAGAGGATGAAAAGGCAACGTTCACAGAGGCTTTCAACAATCCCAAATTGCGAGAGGTGGTGGCGTTGTGGTGGAAGGTGTATCAGGAAGCGCGTGAAAGTGGTGCAGTTCCGAAAGCGCTGTGGGAGCCATAAGGGATAGTTTTTTTGTTGGAATGAGCTTGTGGCGTAAAACGTAAAACGTAAGCAGTATTGACGTTTTACGTTTTACGTTTTATGCTACAGAGTTAGCGGATACAGGAATCTAGCAATAACGGGTAGGCGGGATATGCCGGTACAAAGCAATTTGGCGCGTTTGAGATCCGCGCGTCTGATTTTATGGGGAAATGTCGTCATGCTGGGGGCGGGCATTGCGTTGTTTTTGGTCGGCGCCCTGTTGGTATTGCAAACTGGAACGCAACCACATTGGATTTATTTAGTCTTTATGCCGCTTTTGTTGGTGACTGCTCTGTTTGCTCTATGGTGGCTAAAACATTCTTTTTCTCAGGCTATGCAAATATATGCCTGGACGGCGCTTGTGTTGACCAGTGTAATGTTAGGATACGATCTCTTGATTTTGGAAGAGTTTAGTGTCGCCGTGTTTGCTTATCATATGGGTATTTTTGCTCTGGGATTGGTGTTGGGGTTTTATGTGGCGTTGCGTTATGCGGTAGCTACGACGGTAGTTCTTGTTATACTGGGCATATTAAGTGGTCGTTGGGGAGCGATGGTTCTGCCTATTGCACTGGCGTACGGAATGACGCTGCCCTCGTGGCTGGTAGATCGGTTGGAAACAGATCTCAAGCGGAGTGAAGAAAAGTTTAGCATTGTGTTTCGTGATTCACTGGATATTATCTTGGTGTTAGAGGCAAAGAGTGGTATGGTGCTGGCTGTGAATCAGGCCATAAAATCTATTTTAGACTATGAGCCTCAGGATATCATTGAGCATCCTTTCGCTTCCCTGCTGCCTGCTAAGCCAGATTTTTCTTTGATGCATGTGTGCGATATGTTGGCTACCCAGGAGAGTGTTTTCTTTTCAGATATGTTCTTGCGCGCGGATGGCTCATTGTGTCCGATGGATTTGACGGCTATACACATTCCATGGGGAGATGCAGAACCGGGTCAAGACGATACCGCTGTGTTGATCACGCTTCGCGATATTACTGCCCGGCGTAAGGCCGAAGAAGAACTTAAGCGATATCGTATGCATCTGGAACAATTAGTGGATTCGCGGACGGCAGAATTGCAACTGCGTAATCACCAATTACAAGAGGAAATCACTGTGCGCCGCCGGATAGAAGAATCCTTGCGCCAGCGCACGGTGGAATTAGAGGCCCGTAATGCAGATTTGGATGCATTTGCGCATACTGTAGCGCACGATCTTAAAAGTCCATTAACTGCCATTATGGGATTTAGCAGTTTGATTGAGCGACGGGTGCGGGAAGTTCCGGGAAATCAGCTTGAGTATCTCGCTCAAATGATCGTCCATAGTGGGGAGCGGATGGGGAATATTATTGATGAACTCTTGCTCCTGGCAAAAGTGCAGCGATTGGATGAGATTGAGATTCAGGTGTTAGATATGGGGGAAATAGTGGGGGCAACTTTGGATCGGTTGGCCTATATGTGCACGGAGTATCAAGCTGAAATTGTAACGCCACCGGTGTGGCCGGCAGCAGTCGGATATGCTGCTTGGGTTGAAGAAGTGTGGGCCAACTATGTCAGCAACGCGCTTAAATATGGGGGACGTCCCGATGAAGGCATTCCGCCGCGCATTGAGTTAGGGTATGGCGAATATCCCAATCGCCAATTGCATATTCCTGTCGATGGATCAGATATGCAAAATCCACTGTTGGCCGAAACCCGTGGCTATGCTTGCGATCCACAAATTCTTTTCTGGGTACAGGATAATGGGCCAGGTATCGCGCCGGAGGATCAGATCAGACTCTTTACGATGTTTACGCAATTGGATAAAAGTCGTGGACAGGGACATGGATTGGGACTGGCGATTGTGCGCCGTATTGTGGAAAAATTAGGCGGACAAGTGTGGTTGGAGAGCGAAGTGGGGAGGGGAAGCATCTTTGTCTTTACATTACCGGCGGGAGAGGAGGCTGGTGCAGTGTGTTAACGCTTAGGGCACGGTTAAAGGCCGCGCGTTGGATTTTGTGGGGTAATGTTGCAATTTTAGGAGTGGGACTTATCTTGTCTATCGTGGGGATGTTCCGGCGATTGCGCGTTCAGGAGGAACCACATTGGATATATCTGTTGTTGATGCCCTTATTATTAGTGAGCGCGCTGATTGCGTTGCATGGGTTGCAACGTTCTATATCTCGGGCCATGTCATTCTACGCCTGGACGGCTATGTTATTCACCGGTATTATGTTGGGGTATGATGTTCTTATCTTGCACGAGATCAGTGTTGCGGTCTTTACATTTCACATGGGTATTTTCTCTTTGGGACTCGTCCTGGGATTTCGTGCCGCGTTGTATTATGCGACTGCCACCTCATTTTTGTTGCTCGGCCTGGGTATTCTCAGCGGGCATGCCGGTGCAATGGTATTACCTATTGCATTGGCTTATGGGATGGCGTTTCCTTCTTGGTTGGTGGGCGCGCTAAATAAAGATTTACAGGTGAGTGCCGAACAATTTCGCGCGATTGTCCAACATTCTTTGGATGTGATTCTTATTGTGGATCGTGAAACGGCGCATATTCTTAGCGCGAGTCCTTCGACACAACGAGTGCTAGGTTACATGCCCGAAAGTTTGATAGGGATACATTTTCTTTCACTTTTTGCGTCTCATAAGAACTTATCTCTTGCGCATCTTGTTGAATCTGTTTACATACAGGGTGCGTTTTTTTTGTCAAATTCTTTTTTCCGCGCCGATGGTACGGTTTGTCCTACTGATCTTACTGCTACTGTAATTCCTTGGGAAGATGGAGAAGCTTTACTGATCACACTGCGGGATATTACTGAGCGTAAGCAGACAGAGGACGAGTTGCGTAAGTATCGCTATCACTTGGAGGATTTGGTGGCGGAGCGTACCGCCGAGTTGGAGGCGCGCAATCGGGAGTTAGATGCTTTTGCCCGGACTGTGGCGCACGACCTGCAAAATCCGTTGGGGCTGATTATTGGCTATGCAGAGGTACTTAAAGATACCCGGATACAGGCAACGGGTGAATGTGAACTTCAGCCAGTCACTGTGCCTGCGATGTCATTGGCGGACGCGCGTTTTTATGTGCGGCGTATTGCTAAAGCGGGCCGTACTATGCAGAATATGATCCAGGAACTCTTGCTCCTGGCACGTCTGCCCAGGGAAGGTGTTACTGTCATCCCTTTGAATATGAGGGATATTGTGGAAGAAGTCCTGCAGCGTTTTGTGTATATGATTGAGGAGGCAAAAGCCGAAATGATTGTGCCGGATACGTGGCCTGTAGCCCTGGGATACGCGCCCTGGGTGGAAGAGGTATGGGCGAATTATCTCAGTAACGCGCTAAAATATGGAGGCAATCCGCCGCAGATTGAATTGGGGGCGACATTATTACTGGGAGATGGGAATGGAAATGCACCAATGGTCAAATTCTGGGTGCGCGATAATGGAATGGGCTTGAGTCAGGATGAACAGGCGCGTCTGTTTGAGACATTTGTGCAACTTCATAAGATTCGGGCTAAGGGTCACGGTTTGGGGCTTTCGATTGTGCGCCGCATTGTGGAGCGATTGGATGGAAAAGTGGGTGTAGAAAGCCAGCCGGGACAGGGGAGTACCTTTAGCTTTTCATTGCCGGCAGCCATGAACGACGATGTGGAACAGACAAGCACGTCCCCATCGGGCATAGTTAGAGAATTGGTAGCCGATATATGAATGGCAACTTAGGTTAAGTAAGGAGGTTATTGATGAAATCGCACGTTTTTTACCGCTTTTGTTTGTTATGTATCTTATTGGGAGGAATGACTCTGGCATTATGCCAATGCCGCCCGCCTACGGTGGAGTCTCCCACTTCTACGCCTTCGGCAACGCCTACCATGACACCCATACCACAACCGACCTTCACCCCATTACCGTTTCCCGCGCCCCGCTTGCTGCATCAGCAACCCGCGCCGGGTGAAGTTCAGGCATTGGATGCGCCCATTGAGCTGACCTTCGATCAGCCAATGGATCGTGATAGTGTTGAGGCGGCGTTTAGGGTCTCCCAATTCCGAGATGGGAAAGGAACCGCCACAGGCGGCACGGCCGTTAAAGGAGATCTGACCTGGATTGGAGACCGCGTAGTGCGCTTTACGCCTGCTTCCAGTCTGGCGCGGGCGGCGGTTTATCGCGTGCAGGTGGATGCTGCGGCCCGTAATATGGAAGGAACTCCCTTGTTGACCCCGATCACCCTTGATCTGCAAACTGTGGGTTACTTGGAAGTGAGCGAGGTTCAGCCCGCACCTGATAGCCAGGATGTAGACCCGGATACCACCATTACAGTGGTCTTCAATCGCCCTGTGGTGCCATTGACGTCCGTTTCAGAGCAATCAACTTTGCCACAGCCCGTGGTGTTCAACCCGCCGGTAGCCGGGCAGGGTGAGTGGATCAACACATCCATTTATCGCTTCCGTCCCAGTGCCGGATTTGCGCCTGCGACGATCTATACAGCCCGGATTGATGCTGCTTTAAGTGATACTATGGACGCTACATTAGCAGAAGCTTACGAATGGACGTTCAGTACACAAAGCCCGCGGGTACTCGCCTGGTCACCGCGCAGCGGAGCTGTTCACGTAGATCCCAGCGGCGTCATCAGCATCACGTTCAATCAACCGATGGACCATGCCTCGGCAGAGGCTGCTTTCCAGCTACAGGCTGACGGGGGCCTAGTGCCGGGCACGTTCCGTTGGTTGGGAGGCGAGACGCCGTTGGATACCGAAATATTGGGCTTTGTGCCCACCGTGCCCTTACAGCGCGGCGCAGCCTGTACTGCCGGCCTTTACGCACCGGTGTATACCCGCGACCGCGACGTGCCGCTGGTGGATAATATTTCCTGGAGCTTTACGATAGTGTTACCGCCTGGCGTGATCTATGCCTTGCCTTTCGATGGAGCGATAGGTATTGATCCCTATAGCGATGTGACGATTGCGTTCTACAGCCCTATGGTAGGGCCTTCAGAGACGGATCGGGCAGCGTTTGGGAAGTATCTCACCATTTCTGAGTGGCCCCATATTACTCCCACTGTGACGAATGTGTATACCTATTGGCGTGAATCCTATACTGAGTTGCGTATTTCCTTTCCTAAAGAGCCGCAAAAAGCCTATCTTGTGACCCTGGATGCCGGTGTGCCTGACCGGTATGGTGCGCCCCTGGGGGAAGAGGTAAGTATACGTTTCAGTACAGGAGATCTTTCTCCCTATGCTCGCCTGGAGACAGGCAACTACTTGGGTACATTTAACGCTTATACCGATACGGTAGTGTATGCCGCGTATCGCAATGTCGCCAGTCTGGATGTGGCCCTCTACCGCCTTACCCCGGAGATCTTTATGAAGTTATATGGTTACGGGGGCTATGACTATCGCAATGAATTTATCCCCTCTCTTTCCACCCTGGTGCGGCGTTGGACGGTTGCTGTATCCCCGCCTTCCAATATATCGGAATTGCGCAAACTGCCGATGGTTGATGAGACGGGCGCACAATTGCCGCCGGGTCTGTATTATGTTGAGTTATCGTCACCGGAGGTGCTAGCTTATGATCCAGAATCTGCGCCTTCCAAGTACACGTTTGTGCGCGCACGCGTAAATCTTGCGCTCAAACAGACCCTATCACAGTCCCAAGTCTGGGCCACCGACCTGGCAAGTGGGGAACCGGTACCCGGGTTGACTATTCGCTTTAACGACGCGACACACGGATGGCACGGCGCGGGAGTGACCGATGACAGAGGACTGTATATGGCCGACGGGCTGGCAACTGCCAGTTTGTGGGATAGATACTTTGCCTTTGCCGGGCAGCCGGGCGATGCGGATTTTGCAGTGGCCCTCAGCGATTGGGATAACGGCATCTCTCCCTGGGATTTTGAACTGACCACCGACTTTTCGGCACGGATGTCTGCCTATATAGCCTATCTTTACACCGATCGTCCTATCTATCGCCCCGGTCAAACTGTTTATTTTAAGGGCATTGTACGGGCCGATGATGACGCGCACTATACAATTCCGGTGGATATGGTGACGACGGACGTGATCATTATGGACCCGCAGGGCGAGACCTTATATGAAGAGACATTGCCTGTGAGCGAGATGGGAACGTTCTTTGGTGAACTCGCGCTGGATGAGAATGTGCCGTTAGGGGAATACTATATCCAGATGCAAGACCCTGATCGCGAGCTTTATGCGACGACCAGCTTTCGCCTGGCCGAATATCGCAAGCCGGAATACCAGGTAGACGTGACGCCTGACCGCGATGCTTACCTGAATGGGGATAAAATAGCCGTAGATGTGGAGGCCGCCTATTACTTCGGGGGCGCGGTGGCGGATGCTCCTGTGAATTGGAATTTACTCAGCGAGGGCTACAGTTTTCAATATCAATGCCCGGCTGGACAGAAATGCCCGCGTTATAGTTGGACGGATTATGAATGGGGACGCGAGTGGGAATGGGAAGCCAGTAGCTATGGGCGGCATATTGCCGATGGGGAAGCTACAACTGATGCGGATGGGCATGTGCTTTTCGACGTGTCTGCCGATATTGAGGATGAAATCTATAGCCGTCTTTTTACTGTTGAGGCGAATGTAACGGACATCAGCGGGCAATATGTCAGTAACCGCAGCACGGTGATCGTCCATAAGGGCGAGTTCTACGTAGGCCTTGCGCCCCAGGGACGGGTGGTTGAAGCAGGCGAAGGAAAAAGTGTGGATGTGTTGGTGGTTGATTGGGATAGTCAGCCGGTCCCTGACGTGCCCGTGCAGGTGGTCTTTATGGAACATCGTTGGTACAGCGTCCGCGAGCAATATGAGAACGGGCAGTATTATTGGACGTGGGTCGAGGAAGATATCCCCGTGTTTACCACCACAGTGACCTCTTCAACAGACGGTAAAGCTGTGACATCCTTTACCCCAACGCGGTCGGGCAGCTACCGGGTGCGGGCCACGGGCCGGGATACACGCGGTAACGAAATCCGCAGCAGTACTTACATCTGGGTCTGGGGCGGCGGCGCGGCTTATTGGCGACGTGAGAGCAATAACCGCATAGACCTGATCACCGACAAAGACGAATACAACGTGGGCGATGTGGCCGAAATTCTCATACCTTCGCCTTACACCAGTACGGTTAATGCGTTAGTCACTATTGAGCGCGGGCGTATCATTGAAACACAGGTGGTGGAACTGCACAGCACCAGTGAACTACTGACGATTCCGATTGAAGAATATCACGCGCCCAATATTTTCGTCTCGGTGATTATCGTTCAGGGATTTGAGCAGGCTCCCGACGCGCTGGCAACATTTAAGATGGGCGAAGTCTTGCTGCCGGTAGCCGTCGAGGAAAAGGAACTGCATATTACGTTGACTCCCGATCGGGAGATGGAAACCGGAGCCTATTATCGCCCGCGGGAGACGGCGACTTATGATGTCTATGTGACTGATGCCGCCGGACAACCGGTGGAGACGGAACTTTCGCTGCGTCTGGCCGATCTGGCCGTGTTAGCCTTGGCGGATGAACGCGGCCCGACGCTGTTGGAACACTTTTGGCAGCAGCGGGGTCTGGGTGTTCGCACGGCTATGCCGCTGGCGCTGGCGATGGAAGCCTTCAACCGTGAACTTGAGCCCAAGACAAAGGGGGGGGGCGGTGGCGGTGAAGCCGAGGGGTTTGTGCGCACGAACTTCGCCGATACGGCGTTCTGGGATCCCGTGGTGCGCACAGGGGCAGATGGTCACGCGCAAGTGGAGGTTACATTGCCCGATAATCTCACGACCTGGCGGATGCAGGCGCGTGGCATCACCGCCGACACTCGCGTAGGGCGTAGTGAGGTGGATGTGCGTAGCACGCTTGATTTACTGGTGCGTCCCGTGTTACCCCGCTTCTTCGTCGTGGGCGACGAGGCCGAGATCGCTACTATCGTTCACAATAACACGACCGATCCCCTGGAGACCGAGGTCACGCTGACGGTGGATGGCCTGACCGTATCCGGTCCCACGCGCCAGACGGTGGTGATACCTGCAGAGGGAGAGGTAAAAGTTGTTTGGAATGTAGTCGTGATGCAGGGGAGCAAGGGGGCAGAGGAGCAAGGGGACAATGACGGCGGCGAGCAGTCCGTTAGTATTACGATGGAAGCGCGTGAGGGAAGTTTCTACGATGGGCGGGAAGATGAGCTGCCGGTGTATGCATACTCGACACCAGAGGTGATGGCGACTGCCGGGAGGCTTTCGGAGCCGGAAGTCCGGCAGGAGATTATCCAACTGCCTTTCAACTTTGACCCGACCCAGGGGGAACTGACGGTCCGGGTGGATGGCAGTCTCACAGCAGCGACCCAGGATTCTTTGGATTACCTTGAGCATTATCCGTATGAATGTGTGGAGCAAACGGTTAGTCGTTTCTTACCCAATGTGCTGACCTACCAGGCGTTGCAGGAATTGGGAATTGCTCGCCCGGAGTTGGAGGCGAATTTGACCGAACAGGTGGGCATCGCGATGCAGCGCATCTACAGTCAGCGCCATTATGATGGTGGCTGGGGGTGGTGGGTGACGGATGAGAGTGACGGCTATCTTACTGCCTATGTCCTGCACGGCTTGTTAGAAGCGTACCGCGCGGGCTTCACGGTGGAAGAGGATGTAATTGAGGATGGGGTAGCTTATCTGCGCCAGCAGCTTGCGCCCGTCAATGTTCGTATGTCTCATTGGAAGGCGAATCGGTTAGCCTACCAGCTTTACGTCTTGGGAGAATATGTTAACTTGATGCCATTGGCAGAGTTGTCCGGCGAGTTAGGGCGGGCGATTACACTCTTTGAATACCGGGAGCGACTGGATCAATACGGAAGGGCGACGTTGGCGGTGGCTCTGGGCTTGTTGGAACCGGAAGAGCGTTCCCGCGTGGATACGCTGCTGGCCGATCTGGTAGGAGATGCCGTCTTCAGCGCGACGGGCGCGCATTGGGAAGAGGCGCAAGCTGACTACTGGAATATGAGTACCGACGTGCGCACCACGGCGATGGTTCTTTGGGCTTTGGCGCGCCATAATCCCGACAGTGAATTGCTGCCCAACGCCGTTCGCTGGTTGATGGCAGTCCGCGACAGTGATAATCCAACGATGCGTTACTGGGAATCCACCCATACGACATCCTGGGCGCTGATTGCACTGACGGCCTACATGCGCGCCACTGGGGAATTACAGGGCGAGTTTAATTACCAAGTAGCTCTCAATGGCGCGGTACAGTTGGAGGGTGCGGTTAACCGGGATACTATAGACGAAGGCCAGGTACTCCAGGTGGAGGTTGCGCAATTGTTGGCGGACGAAGCGAACCGGCTGCTCATTATGCGCGATCCACCCACTGCTGGGCAGAGCGGCGAGGGCCAACTCTATTATACCGCTCATCTGCGTACTTTCCTGCCCGTAGATCAAGTGCAGGCAGCGGAACGTGGTATCGTCGTCGCGCGCCAATATGAATTTGTGGATCGGCAAACCGGCGATCCCTCCAGCGTCAATGAGGCCGCTGTAGGAGATCTGATCCGCGTCAAGCTCACCGTTGTCGCGCCCAATGACCTCTATTACGTTGTGATTGAAGACCCGCTGCCGGCAGGGTGTGAGGCGGTGGATGTGAGTTTGAAGACAACGAGTGCAGTAGGTGAACAGCCTACGCTGCACAATATCACTGCCGAGCAGGAAGATGTGTGGTATCGCCGTTACGGCTGGGGCTGGTGGTACTTCTCGCACACCGAGATGCGCGACGAAAAAGTTGCCCTTTTTGCCACTTACCTCCCACGCGGCGCGTATGAATACACTTACGTTATGCGTGCCAGCGTGCCGGGAACGTTCAACGTTATCCCCGCCACAGCGTATGAGATGTACTTTCCCGAAGTGTGGGGACGGAGTGATGGTGGGAAGTTCGTGGTAACAGGAGAGTGACAAGGTGACGTGGTGACACCGTAACCCTTCCCGGAAGCTCGCGGTAAAACGAAACTTGTCTGGATATCGCGTTTCACGTGCTATTCTAGCTTCCGGGAAGGTGGTTGAGTTAGTCTGTGCCGTAACCCTTCCCGGAAGCAGGCTGTAAAACGAAGCCTGTCTGGATATTGCGTTTCGTGTACTATCCCGGCTTCCGGGAAGATAGTTGAGTTTAGCCCGATTATATTATTCGGTAAACTGTAGCAGCGAGGAGATTGTCATGTTTGGATTTGATCGTATTACATTTGATACGAATATTTTGGGAGGTAAAGCTTGTATTCGGGGGATGCGTATTTCGGTGTCGCTTATTGTCAATTTAGTAGCTAATGGTATGACAACCGAGGAAATTTTAACGGAGTATCCTGACCTGGAAGTCGAAGACATTCAACAGGCGTTACACTACGCAGCTTGGACCACCGAAGATGTGGTTTATGCGCCTATAGGTGTGCCCGCGTGAAGTTCTTATTGGATATGGGGTTGGCGCAAAGTACCGCCCGGTTTTTGCGCCAACAGGGGCATGATGCCGTACACTTGCGAGAACAGGGTCTGCAATGTTTAGTTGATGATCTGATCATTGATAAGGCACGTGCTGAAAAACGGGTAGCGTTGACACATGACCTGGATTTTGGACGTATTATGGCTCTGAGCGGTCAGCAACTTCCCAGTGTGATAACTTTTCGTTTGAGTGATATGCGACCTGTAGTAGTAAACCAGCAATTGATGGTCATCTTGTTGCGATTTTCTGAGTACTTGTTGGCAGGTGCCTTGGTTAGTGTGACAGATCGTGGAATTCGTGTTCGTCAATTGCCAGTGCATCGTGAGTGCGAATAGTTTTCGTGTGCAGTATGTTGGAAATTTAGGGGATATTTATGTTTAGACTTGCAGAGATGAAGGCATTGATCGCTAGTGGCGAAAATAGCAGTGTGGAATTTAAATCCGCCTTGGTGCGTGAGGAATCTCTTGCGAAGGAGATGGTCGCATTTTCCAATACCCAGGGGGGTGTCATATTGCTTGGCGTGGAGGATGATGGCAGTATCAGCGGTCTGCAGGATAGTCCGCACCGCGAGGAATGGGTGATGAACATTGCTCGGAATAATGTCATCCCTCCACTTCAAGTTGGTTATCAAGAATATGAATTTGAGGGGCAGTGCATCGCTGTTGTAGATATACCTCGTGGACGAGATAAACCCTATCAAACCTTGGATGGGAAGTATTTGACCCGGGTGGGATCTACCAATCGGATGGCAACGCAGGCAGAGTTACTGCGATTATTTCAGGCCTCCGGGGCGTTCCATTTTGATGCGACCGGAGTCCCCGGTACCGGGATACGGGATTTAAATTTATCTAAGATAGCAGCTTATTTCGAGCGTTATGAGGTTATCTTTACGGAAGAGAGTGAAGAGGATAAAAGACTGCTCTTGATGAATAGTGATATTTTGACGCCGGAAGGAGAGGTCACTGTAGGGGGCTTGTTGGTTTTCGGTATCCCTATTGCCCGGCATCTTCCCCAATCGGGGATAGCGTTCGCGCACTTTGCGGGCTGCGAGATCACCGACGAGTTAGTTGATAAGCAAATGATTCAGGGGCCACTCGATCACCAGATTGATACGGGAGTGGCGGTGATTAAAAATAACTGGCGGATGCCGTCTACCATCGTTGGCACCAAACGCGAACCTACCGGTTTTGTCTATAAGGACAAAGTTTTCCGCGAGTTATTGACCAACGCCGTCGTCCATCGCAACTACGCTATCCACGGTTCCCAAGTTCGCGTCTTTATGTTTGATGACCGCATCGAGTTCCGTAGTCCCGGACGGTTACCTAACACCATCACCGTGGAGAAACTCAAAGTCGGTGTCTCGTATGCCGTTAACCCGATCTTGGTCAAATTTATGGACAATCTGCGCTATATCGACCACCTCGGCCGCGGTTTGCCAATGGTTTACCAGGAAGCCACGAAGAGTGACAAGTTAGTGGAGTTTAAGGAAGTGGGAGAGGAGTTTTGGGTGATACTGGGACGATGAAAGGAGCGGTACTATGAAATTCCCTTACGGCATAAGCGATCTTTATCAAATTATTACGGGAGACTATCTCTATGTTGACCGCACGGATCGTATCCGTGCCATCGAAGACGCGGGAAAGTTTCTACTCTTCCTGCGCCCGCGACGTTTTGGCAAGAGCCTGTTACTATCCACCCTAGAGAACTATTACGATATCGCCAAGGCGGATGAATTTGAATCCCTGTTTGGACATCTAGCCGTAGGTGCGCAGCCTACCGCGCTGCATAACCAGTACTTTGTGCTCAAGTGGGATTTTTCAATGGTCGATCCCTATGGGAACGCGGATCAGATTCGCGGGGCGTTACACCGCTACGTGAACCGGCGTATTCAGGATTTTGCCCTTACCTATCGTCATATTCTCCCGATAGAAATTCCCATTGATCCGGAGGATGCCTTAATATCCTTCCTGGCGCTGCTGGCGGCGGTGCGCGAGACGCCCTACCGTTTGTACTTAATGATCGATGAATATGACAATTTCGCTAACGAGGTTTTGACGGCCAGCGAGGATCGGTACTACGCGCTGCTTTCGGGGGAAGACCTGCTTAAAACTGTGTTCAAAGCGGCGAAGAGTGGCGCGGCAGGGCTGGGATTGGACCGCATGTTTATTACCGGTGTCTCTCCCGTGGTGATGAGTGACATCACCAGCGGTTATAATATTGCCACGGATATCTACCTGCGTCCTGAGTTTAATGACCTGTGTGGTTTCACTGAGACTGAGGTCGCTGAGATTCTACAGCAGGTCGCGGACGGTTGTGAATTTTCCAGGGATAAGGCGGATGAAGCCCTGATGATGATGCAGTCGTTTTACGATGGGTACTGTTTCAATTATGACACGGATGACTTCATCTACAACCCCACCATGGCGCTGTATTTTTTGGAGCACCTGCAGCGACGTTGCCAATATCCGCGTCAGATATTGGACAGTAACCTGGCGATGGATCGCGCCAAGATCGCCTATATTGCGCGCTTACCCAACGGCGGGCAGTTGATTTTAGATGTGTTGCACGAGGAAAAGTCGACCAGTATCCCATTACTAGCGAACCGCTTTGGTGTGAAAGATATGCTGACTGCCACCAAAGATACCACGTTTATGGCCTCCTTGCTCTATTACTTTGGTGTTTTGACCCTGGGAGGGCGAACACGCCAAGCTAAGTTGCGATTGTGTATTCCTAACCTGGTTATCGAGCGGTTATACGCGGAGCAGATTCAAGAGATGCTCTTACCCGACCTGGCGCATAGTGATGCAATGCGCGCCGCTGAGGCGCTATATAGTGCTGGTGACATGCAACCTTTGTGTGACTTTGTTGAGCAACGCTATTTCAAAGTATTCGATAACCGTGATTATCAGTGGGCTAACGAATTGACCGTCAAGACTGCCTTCCTGACTTTATTGTTTAATGACGTGCTTTATATTATGGATTCGGAGCCAGCCCTCCAGCGGGGGTATGCAGACCTAGTGATGATCGTGCGCCCTGATATGCGCCAATATCAACTCTTAGACGTGCTGATCGAATTCAAGTACGTTGCCCTGGGCAAGCACAACCTGCGCGGGGAACAGGTGCGCGCGCTAGCGGATGACGCGCTGCGTGAACTCGCCGTTGTCCAGGAAGCCTTTACCGCTGCCAGGGTGCAGCTTACAGCATACCGGCAGACGTTGCAGGGCAAGTACGGCGCGGCGTTAGACTTGCGTACCTACGCGGTCGTGGCGGTGGGGTTTGATCGGCTGGTGTGGGAGGAAGTGGAAGAGCAAGGATAAGGGGGCATTGCACTGTCGGATGCGGCGTCTGCTCGAAGTGCGTTGCACCTGTTAGAAACTTATGTTACAATGAACGTAAAGTTATCGTGCAGTCGCCTTTATGAAAGGTGTGTTTAATGGACCGAGAACAACAATTACGCCACGCGCTAGAGCATATTATGTATACATTGCTACAAGAATACCAGCCACAAAAGATTATCTTGTTTGGTTCTATGGCGCGTGGTGAGATTAAAGAATGGAGTGACATTGACCTGGTCATTGTGAAAGATACGCCTAAACACTTTCTGGCGCGTTTAAAAGAAGTAGCGCTTTTGTGTCGCGCGCCAGTCGGTGTGGATTACCTGGTCTATACACCCCGCGAATTTGAGCAGTTGACGCAAGATAACCCTTTTATTCAAGAAGAGGTGCTTCAAAAGGGCAAAGTGTTATATGAGCAGTGAACCGTTTCAGCAATGGATAGATCGCGCTGTTGAAGATTTAGCAGTAACGCGCCTGGTATTCGCCGAGGGCTACTATGCACACACGTGTTTTTTAGCACAACAGAGTATCGAGAAAGTATTGAAGGGATATTTGTTGTGGTGTTGTCATACTTATCCTCGTGTGCATAACTTGGTGGATCTGTTAGCTTTGTGTCAGGCGCAAGACGAAGATTTTGCAGATTTCCAGACAGATTGTTTGATTATAGATCAATACTATATTCCAACACGGTATCCCGACGGTGTGCCTGGAACTTTGCCCGGTGGCTTACCAGGGTTCACAGAAGCACAAGAAGCAGTGACGATTGCCGTCAAAGTTCAGAAATTTGTCATTGCTAAAATCAGTGATCGGTCAGCATCCACCGGTCAAATAGTTTAAAATTGTTGTAGTCCGTAAGCATAACCGTCATTTATGGATCGAGCAAAGATCACATCTTTTAAACATAGCTATGCATTGTTGATCAGTGTGTGTGGATTTGCCTGTTACCAGGAGAAATGTAACTGGTTTGCGAGATATTCCGGTAGATGTATAGCGCTGCGCGTATTTAACAGAGTATGTGCAGCTTTCGACGGAAGAAGCGACATAAGAAAAGATAGTTATAGCCAATTAACTTGCTGCCAAAAAAGAACAATAAGTCCGGAGCTCTAATTATGGAAGGTTTCCCCCCTGAGTTACTCGATCGTTGTCGTACTATTTTGCTTGATTGTCCCCAGTTTAAGAGTTATGAGACTTTACGTCCAATATTTATGATACCTGATTTGATGGGATTTCGACATCATTTACCTGACAATTATACGAGTCGAGGGGATTTTGTGAACCAGACTATTGACTATCTTTGGTGGCGACACACGGCCAAGCAAATTCCTGTATTTCCTTTATTCCTCAAGCGGATTCAAATATTGAATAAGAATACTGATTTATACACTAAGATTGCAGAAATATTACCGAAAATTGAACAGGAACTTAGTGGTAAGGTTTTTGTAGCTTTTGTTATCGCCGCGATGAACGACTCCGAAGCTAAAGATTTGCTAACAGGGGAGCTTTTTGATACAAGCCCTAATGTGACAATAGCAGATCAAGAGCGTTTTAATGCACTTAAAGAAATCTTAGGATCCAATGATTTAAAAAATTTAATTACCCATTATGACAAAGACCGTGAATGCTGGAAACCGCCATCGTCTTCTAATATCTCGATTAGCCAACTTATCTCAACTACTTTGGAAAATTTCAACCAACGTCGTTCCCAACATATTGAACCTATCTTCTTCTCAGATGACTTGTTCTCTGAAGATCATTCTGTGCGCCGAAGAACTTGCAGCTTGTTAAGGGATTCTGGTGGAATACTTGTTATAGATGCTGTATCAATATTCCACCCCGAGTTTGCCAGAAAACTTATGCAAGCAGAAGTCGGTTCACACAAACGTATAGCTATTGTTGTGGTCACGCCGGTAAATCCACAATATTATTCAATCAATCAAGTGATCACAGAGATCATAGAGACTCAAATGGTATCAGTATTTGATCGTTTTGATGAAGAATTGGATCGTTTGTGTGAAGTTGGTATTGGAAATATACGGGGATTACGACGTTGGTTTTTTTCTGTATTGGAAACAACAACCAGTGTGGCGATAGAGAAGCCTAGCCCTATTAGGCTACAACAAATGCAAGATTCTCAACCCAACTCCCCACAGGGCATTTACCAAATCTTTGCTGGTACAGGGGGATTGTAATGATATATACTTTTTACTCCTATAAAGGCGGTGTAGGGCGCACAATGGCTCTCGCGAATGTCGCAGAACTGTTTTATCAGGCTGGCCTTCGTGTGTTGATGGTGGATTGGGATTTGGAAGCTCCCGGATTAGAACGTTTTTTCCCTTCGATTGACTTAGAAAAAACCTTGGATAAGCCAGGAGTGGTGGATATGCTTTTACATTATAAAGCACAAATGGCACAAGAAGTTGAAGAAAATGTTACTCTTGAACTTGAAAGCCCGGCGCAATATGTTATTGATATCTACCCCGATCAAACTAGGCCAAACAAGTTATGGTTACTCACAGCCGGGCGACGTTCATCCGCACATTTTACGAGCTATGCCCAGACTGTATTATCTTTTGATTGGCAAGATTTCTATAAGTCTTGGGAAGGGGAACGGTATTTTGATTGGTTGAGGGAACAATTCGAGAGCCTTGCTGATGTGATTTTGATAGATAGTCGAACCGGTGTCACTGAGATGGGGGGCGTTTGTACCTATCAATTGGCAGATGCTGTGGTTATGTTTTGTGCTACTAACCAGCAAAACCTTGAAGGTACACAGAGAATGGCGCAAAATCTGACCGCTCCAGTCGTACAAAAACTGCGCAGGGGGCGTTCCTTAAATGTGTTAATTATCCCCGCCCGGGTTGAAAGAGCTGAAAGTCCGTCACTGGATAATTTCAAGAAGGATTTTATAAAAAGATTTGGGGAATTTACACCAAAAAATATGAACATTACTGAATTATGGGCTTTTCGCATACCTTATGTTCCCAAATATGCATATAACGAATTGGTTGCTGTTCGCGAGAGCAGAGAGGCTAGTGCAGAGGATATGGCAATAGCCTTTAAATTACTATATCAAGGTATTTCGAAACTTGATCATATAATTACTTTTGCTGATCGTCAAGACGAGATTTCAAAAATTATTTCCCTTTATGCTCCAGCCTATTATCTTATTGATGCACCTGCAGGATATGGTAAGACAGAATTGTTACGTGAATTGGAAAAGCGATTCCAGGAAAAGGGATGGCGTTGTGCTTATGTTGCTATAGACGAGAATGATACTTATCAAGATATTTTATGGAAATTGGCAATAAAGTTGGATGTTGAATTGCCTCGGGATACATCTTTGGAAAGTCAAAGTCTGGGTCGCGCTTTATGTAAAATCGAGTGGGGGACTGAGCAGGGGTTATTGCTTCTACTGGATTTGGAAAAGAAGCCATCTCCTAGCATTTTGCAAAATTTGATCAAAGATCTTGTACCTGAAATTCAATCGAGTTTAAAGAGTTTAGACTTCTCCCAGTCCGCGCATAATCCGTTTCGCGTGATAATTGCGGGGAGATATATCGCTGCACATTCAAATGAACACTCAAGCAGGATTAGTTTTAATCCTTTATTACTAGAGCCATTTAATTATGATGTTTTACATGATATCGCTCGATACTATTTGAACAATGAAACTGAGGATAGTATCAGTGAATTAGCTGCACATTTGATGTATTTGACTGGGGGACATCCCGGTTGTGTTGCTCAAATATTGAAATCATATAAAGATAGCGGTTGGATGTCTGATGATCTTGTAGTTTGTGAGCTACAAACCTGTAAGGGTATTGTTCAATCTGTAGCTGAAGAGGTCTATGATGAATTGCCCGCAAGTATCGTAGGATTTAATACATTAATTGAGCGATTGAGTCTCTTTCGTTATTTAGATTATGCGCTTTTGGACCATTTTGCTCAAGACGCGAACTTACCTGAAATTCCTGATGCCACAACTTTATCTGATCATCTAACCATAACTTGCTTGTTTAGTAGAGATAAACGGTTGATCAAAGATGATATTGTGCGCCGCTTGTTAGCGATTCGTATACGGGATCGATCGCAGGAAGAATTTGTGCGATTATGTCAAAAAGCTCAGGCCCTTTGTTTAGAGCGGCTGCAAGACCCGCGAGGAGAAGCGGAAGTTTGGTGCATTGAGTATCTTTTTGAGGTTTTGCAGGAGTATGCCGGTGTGATTCAGGATGAAGATCAACGCTCCTGTTTGCGCAAGCGGTTTTGGGATAAAGAAGTCCCTTTTGTATTACGAACTTACTTTTCTCGGGGGCTGGTTGAGCAGATAGAGTTTGAACGCAGTACGTTGATTCAAATGGTTGAAAGGGATTGGGAATTTCAATTTATGGTAAATTATTATTTGCGTGAACAGCAATATAATGATAGACCTTATCGGTCTTTATCGGATAAAATATCAAATTTTAAACCCTAAGTTTGAATGTGTTGTGAGTGATGTTTAAGGAGGGAATATGATTAACCAAGTTCCATTTATTGACCGTGAAGAAGAGCTAGCTCTTATAGATACTGCTATTAACGAGTGGGGAACACAACGTATTATTTGTATTCAAGCTGAGGGCGGGATTGGGAAGACACGGTTGCTGCAGGAAGTGCGCGAGCGATATTTGCCTAGCCAGTCGAGTCTACCTCTTTTAATCATGGATATTATTGATTTTTATGATCATAGTATTCATGATCCGATGGTTTTTGAACTTGAAGTTGCACGTATGTTAGGTAAAGAACATTTTGAACCGTATTATAATGCCTTATACGATTGGCGTTCGATTCGCTCCATCGATGTAAGTCAAGAGCTTTTTGATCGACAAGGGAGGGCTGTTGATCAAAAATTCTTCGAGTGTTTTAATCAAGTGTCTGCTCAAAAACGCATTGTTATGCTATGGGATACGACGGAGGTGCTGAAAGATACCGAGGCTGGCACGCATATTTTTAACTTGGTGACCGGGTTTGAAAATACGGTTATTTTGATATCAGGGCGCGATGCAAGGACTATTGGCGAATCTTTTGAGCCTAATACAAACGTGAACATTATTGATTTATCCCCGCTCAAAGAAGGTGCGGATGAAGTATACTTAGAGCACAAGCAAGAACTGTTGTATATGACACTTGATCCGGAGTTGGCTCAGAAGCTACTTTTTCTAGCGGAAGGGAAACCTATTCTTATTGACTTAGCGATAGATTGGCTCTCTCGCGAGGTGCCGTTAAGCTGGCTGGTGGAAAAGGATTTGGCGGAATTGACGAGGCTGGCTGGTGAGGAAAAGAAGATCTACCATAATCAATTCAAGCTTCACTTAGTTCATTATCTTGCAGAAGTCCGTCATCCTATAGATCGATTGATACTTTTGATGGCATGGATACATCCGATAGATAGAGAAATCATACAGGTCTTACTGAGTATTTCGGGTGAGAATGTTGATGCTTTATTTGCGGCGGCGCAAGGATATGCTTTTGTGAAAACTCTGCCTGATGGTCGTATAACACTTCACGATGAAATGCGCGATATGGTCAATGAATATGTTTGGCCTGAGATTGATCCAGATAAAGATCGACGTCGCCGAGATAGTCGGTTATTTGTGGCATATTTGGATAGCAAAATTCAACAGTTAACGTTAAGTATTCAGCAACGTCAAGGAAAAGAAGAGAATGCGCGGCGCGAAAATAAAATTCAGCTTGAACTAGAATTGTCTATAGAGTGTGAGGCACTGGAGAGACAGGTATGGGTATTACAGGAACAAGAGCTAGAGCATAGTTTTGTTGTTGATCCGGAGAAAGGGATTGGCTTATTTATACAAATGTTTGACATGGCAACTCAAAGGCACCGGCTTATTGCGAGAGATTCATTAGTTGCGATTGTTCAAAAGTACACTGATGTAATCCCACAAGAGCAAATTTATGCTGTAGAAAGCCGGAAGATTACGCACTTAACAGATAAAGCACACTATGAGTCGGCTGTTAAGTCAGTAGACGATTTGTTAAACAAAGGGGAATTAGAACCTGGGCAGAAAATACATCTCCTGACTCAGAAAGCTAACAGCCACTTACTATTAGGAGACAAAATTGTTGCTTCCGAAGAATATGAAGAGGCATTACAGATTAGCAAACAACATCCGGAATTGCTTCAACTGGAGAGCAGAATTCTCAATAATTTAGGACGGGTTAGCCGTATGCGTGGTTATTATCCGGATGCTTTGCGCTATTATAAGGAAGCTCTTACAAAAGCTACGGATAGAGCACAAACTGCTTCTATTTTAAATGATATAGGGTATGTTACGGCTTTAGATGGAGATTATCGCAGTGCTTTAACTTACTGTGAACGCGCATTGATGTTGCGACAACAACTCAATCTTTCTCGGGGAATTGGAGCTAGTTTTTCGACTCTGGGAGAAGTATATCGAAATTGGGGAGCGTATGACGAAGCTTTGAACTCCTATAATCGGGCATTGGAAATATTTGAACCTGCGGGTGATCCTCTCTGGCTAGCTCGACTATATAGTTATCGGGGTGCAATTTACCGTTTGCAAAGTAAATTTCAATTAGCTGAATCTGAATTAAATCGTAGTATTGAGCAAAATGTTCTACTTGAACAACCCTGGGCATATCATGTACTTGGCTGTGTTTTCTGGAATTGGGATGCTCAATTAGATAAAGCCTTGGAATATTTTGAACGAAGTGATACTTTAGCGGATGAAGTTCATGATACACGTAATCATGTAAACAATTTAGTTGGTTTTGCTGAAGTATATTATGCACAATGGCAAGCGGAAAATTTTAATTCGTCAACTGAGTATCCGGGAAAGATTCAAGAGAAGGTAGATGCTCTTAAGAAAATATTAGAGCAGAAGTATAGTTTTCCACATCATTATGGAAGAATGTTGCGGGTGGTGGCAGATGTAGCATTTGAACAAGAAGATTATGAAAAGGTATTAGTCACTTATGCAGAAGCTTATGCATTGCTGGGTGGGCGATTGGGTGGGTATGGGCGGCGGACTTTTGCCCAAGAACTAGATTTATTGGTCGACAAAATTAAGCGATTGGCTACGCGTGATAAGCAATTGGCACTTGATTGGTATCGAAAATTGCGCGAATATTGGAGTGATGAAAATCGTCATATTATGAGGCGCAATGAATTGATCAGTGTATGCGATATTAACGAAATAGATTTGAAATGGCAGATTGAATAGTGATGTAAACTATGAAGAAGACCATATCCTTGAGGGAATGTTAGCCGCGTATAAGGTGATTGAACACAATTTACCGCGTCGCAGTCTCTTAGCATCGCTGGCGGATCGCGCAAACTTATCGGTTCCTCATCTGCGCACGTGCAGCGCGGGCCAGAGTTACCTGGTTTTTGACACCCAGGGCCGCGTAGCGAAATGCCAGATGGAATTGGATACGCCAGTTGCTGATTATCGCGATCCTGATCCCCTGAGCACACTCCGCGCCAGCACCCAGGGTTTAGTCAATCCCCAAGTGGATGAGAAAGCCGAATGTGCTGACTGTGAGTGGCGCTACTGGTGTGGGGGCGGGTGTCCCCTACAAGCTTACCGTGTGACGGGAAGCTATAATGCGAAATCTCCCAATTGCACAATTTACAAAGCGCTGTATCCAGAGGTCATTCGGTTGGAAGGGTTACGTTTGTTGAAATACGCGGATGATCTGGATTGACAGTATATGCTCAATGAACGAAAGTGGTTATACAGAGATGTGCTGAGTAAAATATACCATGATACTTTTCCAATCTGAGAAGATGCGGGTTCATTTGGCGATGAGCGGCATCTCCGCTTTTTATTTGGGTGTGTTTCATTTGAGTTAGCAGGTACGTCAAACGTCAAAATATGCTCACCTTTGATGTTTGACGCAAGTACATTCTCCAACTAAAATGAAATACACTTACTAGCTACCGGACACTTTTTCACAGCAGGATATTTAGCCGCAATTGGGTTGGATTTTGCGATTAAAATCGCTTTTAAGTAGGTATT
>JAFGFI010000174.1 GCA_016931185.1 Anaerolineae bacterium | reverse complement strand
CCTCGAGAGCGCCAGCGGGCCAACGGCAAAGGGGGGTCGACGCGGGTGGCAATCACCAGGTGCAACGGATGGGGCAAATGATCAAGCAGAAACGTGACGCCATCGTGGATGACTTTTTCGGTGATGAGGTGATAATCGTCTAGGATAAGGATAACGGGTTTAGCGAGCGCGGCCAGCTCGTTGAGCAAGGGCGTAAGCACAGCTTGGGCCGGCAGCGGCTGTAGCCCATGAAGCATAGGCAACGTGGACTGTCCCAATTGCGGGCGAATCGTCTGGAGCGCGGCGATGGCATAGGACCAAAAACGGGCGGGGTCATTATCATCTTCGTCGAGGGATAGCCAACCGAATCCGAGATTGTGGGCTGCCATCCACTCGCCAAGCAACGTCGTCTTGCCGGAGCCAGCGGAGGCAGAGATGAGCGTCAATCTGTGGCCCAGACGCAACCCCTCATCCAGTCGCTCGATCAAATGGGGGCGAGACACCAAGTTGAGATGTGGTGGTGGTATATAGAGCTTTGTGGTCAGGAGAAATGTTTCCATCACACCCCAATCTTACCACGTTTTCTTTTAACCATCAAAACCGCCGTCGTCCGTCTTCTCCAACCGTCTGATAGAGATTAGCACGACCCCAAGATCGTGGAGCCAGTTCAGCAAGCCGAGCAGCGCCGATGGGTCTGGGATAGGACATGTGAGAACTGTTTCACCGCTGGGGCTATAAGTCACCGTTAAGTCCTCAAAATGCCGGAACCGGCGTTGGGCCAAGTTTTCCTGGATTACAATCTCGTAAAAGAGGTTCATTCATAATACGTGACTGACGCCGGTTTTCTGTACACATGTTTCCGGTAGGTATGTTGGCGATAACCGAGCATGAGTGCGCCATAGATGGTGTACCCCTTGGGGACATTGAGGTATTTCGCTAATACCCTGGGAGCGGATTGGGCGTATCCGTTGATGCACGTCCCTAGCCCTAACGTCTCGGCATATAACATCAGATAGTGTTGTGCGCCCAGGGCATGATCCTTGCCAGCCGGATCCTTAGTAACGCCGGTGAAGAAAATCAGACAGGGAGCGTTGTGAAAGATGGAATCCCCACCCTCATCCATATAGCGCAGGGCGACTTCAAGATCGGCCTGCAAATGGTGCATGTACTGCTGTGTTTCGACAGGCAGAAACAGGGCCGCGGGTTTGCTGGCGGCAAGTTTCACCAGCTTCAGCAGCGACCGGATGTTTTTGGTCAGTGCTGCGCGCAATTCAGCGATCTTGGCCGCGTTGGTAACGACGATAAAAGTGCGCTCTTGGCAGTTGATCGCCGTGGGCGCCATCCGGGCAACGGCGATCAAATCCGCGATCACGGACTTTTCGACCGGACGCTCTTTGAATTCGCGGCAGCTTCTCTTTGTCAGCAAAAACGCCTTCATATCCACTGGCGATATAGCGGGGGTGCGCACAGACGTATATTCATCGCCAATCATGCCCGGAATGGAGAGGGCATTTTGTGGACAGATTGCCACGCAGTGCCCACAGGCATGACAGTATGCAGCGCGATTGATGGTGGGATGACCGTTTCCGTTATGGACGATAACGTCCATGCCGCACACCTGGGTGCATAGGCCACAAGCGGTACATTTCTCTATGTCTAGAATGGGGTGGTTCATAACTTGTTTCTCCTCAAAGCGAATATTACGGCTTGATCATCCTCAAAATCAACGATCCACCCGGGCTGTGAATGGATGACCGTGAGTAATTCAGCATCGGTGCGCTGATCCAAAATAATAAACTGGACTTGCTCTTCTTCAAACAGTCGTAACCAATCATCAGGGGTGTGAACCCCCAATTGGGCTTGCGCATCTGCGTCTTCTTGTAAAATATCTGGCGACGGACGAGCAGTTTCAAAGGGTTCCCCCCATAATTCTGCGTTGCCGGCAGTTTGTATTTGGTGCATTTTTACCTATTCCTCCACTAAACTGAATAAACATTTCCAGTATAGCGTGCAGGTAGGGGATATGTCATCCCCAAGTTGAGGATTGAGGAGGGGATTCGGACAGAGAGAACTAGAGGAGGCCCAATGCTTTGGCCCGCTCAACGGCCTCGTAGCGGCTGTGAGTATCAAGCTTGCCATAAATATGCTTGATGTGCGAACGGACGGTACTCACTGCGACAATGAGTTCCCCGGCGATCTCGGGGGCAGATAGGTCAGTGGCCAGCAGACGCAACACTTGAAGCTCACGGTCGCTTAGGGGTTCAAGGAGGGTGAAGGGGTGGAAAGTGTGGGAGTGTGGGAGTGTGGGAGAAGTTCTCCCATACTCCCATACGCCTACACTTCCACACTCGCCTACCCCAAACGCTGCAAGTAATTTATCTACAAATTGGGGCGCGATGTGCTTGAGCTTGACCAGCATTTCTGCTACAGCCGGATCCTCGTCGAGGAAAGCACGGAAGTAATCCTCCGCAACAGCCAGACGCAGAGCTTGCTCCAGATAGGACAAAGCGCCTACCTCGTGGCCGATCTGCCGTTCCGCCAGGGACTGGAGAATGTGAATAGTCATCAAGTCACGATGCCGGTTGTCGTGCCTGGCCGAGCGTTCCAGATTGGCGAGAATGGCTTGAGCCTCTTTGGAACGGTTCTGCGCCAAAAGGAGATGCGCATACGCCTGGTATTCATAACGATGTATCGAGTCTGCTGATTCAGCAACCGACAGATTCGCACTTGCCGCCCAGCGCTCGGCAGCGAGCAAATTACCCCATCTCAACTCAAGCGTGGCCTCAAGGGCCAATGTTTCGTCGCGCCATACATACTTGACAGACCGGGAAGCCAAACGGCAGGCTTCCTGGATAACGCTCAAAGCCGTTTCACTTTCCCCCATTGCGAATTCAAGCTGCGCCAGCCCTTCCATAGCATAGATAACGACCGGCACTGTAGCCGATTGCTGCCCCAATTCCAGCCCGCGTTGTAGATACAGACGGGCTTGAGACAGGTTATTGGCTTCGTACTCCAGAATACCATACTCAACATAAACAAGCCCGGCCTGGGGAAACGGCCTGCCCCGTGCATCCACGTACTGTTCAATAGCGCAGCGGCAGACAGTGAGAGCCTGATGACGCCTGCCCTGTGAATTGAGAGATATGGCCAGATGTCCCGCAGCGACCATAGTAGATAGTTGCTCACCGGATTGTTTGCCCAGGTCAAGCGTCTCCTGAAATGTCTCAATCGCCCCGACCACGTCACCGACCTTGTCCTGCGCATCGCCGAGCATAAACAGGGTAATGCCACGAGAAAAGGGATCCGCGCCGCCGATCAGATCGAGCGCTTTCCTGGCCAGTCGCACGACCTCGGGAGGCGCGGCCGTATTGCACTGAAGACTCAACAACCTGCCTCGATCGAGCGGGCTGGAATCCTCGCGCAGGCTGGCTTCCGCAGACCGGACGTATGAGCAGGCTTCTTTTGTATACCCGGTCACAAACAAGGCCCACGCTTTGTGAGAAGCAAGCTCGCCATTGGCACGCACAATCTCGTCCGGCAGCGCGTCCAGCCAACCGAGCATCGTGACGATCATACATTTGGACAATGCCCAATAGCCCACCTGGGTGATGAGGCGCACAGATTCGCCGACATTGCCCGCAGCCAACGCGTGTTCCACAGCCTGGGGCAGCAGGCAGTTTTCCTCATGCCAACGCGCAGCTCTCAGGTGCAAGGCTGCCCGGTGCTGTGGCTCTAGCTCGGCGCGCAAAAAATCCGCAAAGAGACGATGATAACGGTACCACTCGCCTCGCTGATCCAGAGGCGTGAGGAATAGGTTAGCCTGTTCTAACTGTCTGAGAAGGGCCAGGCTATTCTCCTTGCCAGTTACGGCCTGACAGAGTGTGGCCGTCAACTGATCCAGGATCGAGGTTTGACACAAAAAGTCCCGGATTTCATCCGGTTGTTGGGCCAATACCTCTGTGGCCAGATAGTCAATCACGTGGCGGTTGCTGCCACTAAAGGCGTCTATAAAGCCCGCGATGTCTTTTCTGCCCCGCAGCGAGAGGGCAGCGAGCTGTAATCCGGCGATCCACCCCTCAGTACGAGCCTCAAGAGCGGCAACCTTGTGTTCATCAAGCGTCAGTCCCAGCGCACGGTTGAGGAATGCTGTCACTTCTTCTGCCGTAAAACGCAAATCATCTGCTCGAATCTCGGTCATCTGGCCACGCACACGCAGGCGAGGCAGGGGAAGTGGGGGATCGATGCGCGTCGCCAGGCACAGGTGCATCTGCGGGGGTTGGTAGCTGAGCAAAAACTCAATCGCGTCGTGGATGAGCGCGGTGTGAATCAGATGATAATCATCCAGCACGAACACAAAAGGGGAGAGGTCGTTGATGTCGCCAATAAGCAGCGTCATCAACGATACAACCGGCGGCAACTGCGGCGCTCCCAACAGGGTTTGAGCTACCTGCCCCACCTCCTCGTCAAGTTGTTGCAGGGCAGCAATGAGATAGACAAAAAAGCGCGCCGGATCGTTGTCAGCCTCATCCAGAGAAAGCCAGGCGATGGAATGGGAGGGGGGCGCGCGTGTCTTGTCGCAGAGCCACTCGGTGATCAGTGTCGTCTTACCAAAACCGGGCGGAGCGGAGACGAGGGTTAGTTTGCGCCCCAGGCGTAGTCCCTCATCCAACCTCTCAATCAGGCGAGGACGCGGCACCAGGCTTGCCCTAAGCGCAGCCGAAGAGGCAAGATATGGCACCGGAGTTTGGAACTTGGTGTGTAAGAGTGGCATCACCATAGCATCACCATCTTACCACATTTTCCTCATATACACACTCGAATCCTATCGTCGCTCTGCTATTTTCCCCCAAAAGGCGGCCATTGCCTCTGCACAAACCAGGCATTCCTTAGAGATGTCAATCCCTATAACGTACTCGCCAAGTGATACAGCCTCCGCCAGCCACAAAATGTGCGCGCCGATCCCGCACCCGACATCGAATCCCCGACTTCCCGCAGAGAGTTGAAGAGCGCGGATCGCCGGACGCGCCGCCAGTTCTGTCGCACAGTGTATCCAAGACCATATCAAGGCAATTGACTTTGCCTTTCATATTCTCAATCCACTCTGGGTTGTCATTCCTCGCCGGGTTTACCATCCCAGTATCTTGCGCAGCGACCGCGCCTGCGCCCGGCTCAGCTCAACCTCCTCACCGGTGGTCAGGCGCAGTTTGTGACTGCCCTTGAACCAGGGAATGATCTCCTTTACGCGGTCGAGGTTGACGATGACAGAACGGTGAGCGCGAAAGAAGCGATCCGGGTCGAGCCGACCTTCCAACTCGGTCAAGGTCCGTTGAATAGGATAGGCTGCACTTCCAATATGCACAACAGTCTGTTCATTTTTGACACCGATCCAATCCACCTCGTCCGCGTTCAACACGCGAAGGTGGTTCCGATCTCGCACAGCCAACCGAGTCAGGTGATGCCCCTGACTGGCCAGGCTCTCCAGCAATGGAGCAAGCCGCGACGCAAAATCTTGCTCCTCAACTTGCGCTTCCTGGGCGCGGCGGATGGCTTTTTCCAGCCGCTCTTTGCTGAAAGGTTTAAGAAGATAATCCAACGCATTGACCTCGAAAGCGCGGATGGCGTACTCGTCGTAGGCGGTGACAAACACGATCGGCGAAGGAGCCACCAGCGCCTCGATCACGCCAAAGCCATCCAGTCCCGGCATCTGGATGTCGAGCAGCACTAGGTCAGGCTGTTCTTGTTCGATCAGTTCTACAGCTTGAGGGCCGTCCTCGGCCTCGCCGATAAGATCCACATCCTCGATATCTGCCAGCAGGCGCTTGAGGCGTTCGCGAGCTGGCTGCTCATCGTCAACGATCAGGATACGCATGGGGGTTCCTCGTCGGGGGAGGATAGGAATATAGATGGAGTCTCATAGATGCGCGCTGCCGCCGTAACCCCCTGCTGATACACCCGCAACTCTCTAAAATGTTTCACCAATACCATCCCTCACCTCCTATCCCCCCATACTCCCACACTCTCACACTGGAATACAAATGCTAACTACCGTCCCCCTTGGTTTATTCTTCTCCACCTCCAACCCCTGCCCATATATCTTCCGCAGCCGCTCGTCCACGTTGCGCAGGCCGTGACCGGGACCGTCGCCAATCCGGTAGCTCAACGGCATCCCCGGACCCTGGTCGGCGATGGCAATGCTCACACCCTCGTCAGTGACCTCGACTCGGATGTCGAGAGCGACACGGCCGGCATCTCCGTGACCATGTTTTATGGCATTCTCCACCAGTGGCTGGAGGATAAGGCTGGGCACGGATACAGATAGCGCTTGTGCATCGATCTCGCGTGTAACTTGCAGCCGCTCACCAAAACGGGCGCGCTCGATCGCCAGATAGTCATCCGCGAAGGCTAGTTCCTCCTCTAGCGACACCTGCCCGCGCTCGCTGCCGGTCAAGACGTAACGAAACATCTGGGCCAGCCGCTCAACCGAAGCCTCGGCCAGCGCTGGATCAGTAGGGATCAGTGCGGCGATAGTGTTGAGAGTGTTAAAGAAGAAGTGAGGATTGATCTGGGCTTTGAGCGCCTTGAGCTCGGCTTCCGTCGCCATACCCCGCAAGCGATCTTCCAACTGCTCCCTTTCCTTCAATTGGCGATAGAAGCGCAATGCACTCTCGGTGCCGTGGATGACCGGAAACCCCACCACCATGCCAACCACAGCCCACCACACCGCACTATCCCAGATGGAGAAATGAAACACCCAACTACAAACAAACAGAGCCAGTCCGGCGCCACCGACATGCCCCAACAATGCAGAAAGGATTTCCAGTCCAAACCGCAGCCAGTCGTAAGTTAGGTACTCCAAGCGAGGCCGAAGAAACGTATTATCCAGCAAATAGGTGACTTCGATAGCGCTGCTCATCACCAGTCCAGTGACCAGCGAGATCAAGCAACGCCGCGTAGCGAGGGCGACGCTGACTCCGAACACAAGGCCCGAGATCACAGTCCATACTAGATGACTGACCACGGTTTGCCTACACTTACTCGTTTTCTGCTCAGCCATTGCCTGTCCCTTTGTCTGACATACCTAATCATAATAATGGTATTCATAGTGTCAAATTGCCTATTATCGGCTCGTTCGTTAGCTCTTCTGCACCCGCAGCCGGCTCCACAAGCTGGCCGGCAGATTAAGGGCCGGCACCTGTTTCATATAGATAAAGTACGGATCGCCGAATTTGGCCAGGTTGAACCGATCTTCCGCCCGCACTCCCAGTGCGAAGCAGGTCGCAGACACAGCGCTGAAAACAAGTACGGGCAACATCGGATTCACCAGGACTAGGCCGCAGGCCCCAACAATGCCGCTCAGTTGCATGGGGTGGCGCACTAGACCATGGATGCCACTCCGCGTCAGTTCCGTCGTGTTTTCCCAACCGGCTGACGGCTTGCCACCCCGGCGCAAGGAGAGCATTGCTATCACAAAAACACCGATGCTGAAGCAGAACAGCACCCATCCTGCCACCGAGCTAACTAGCGAGCAAGGGAACAACGGCGGCAGCGATTCGAAGAACACCGGTGCAAAGCCTGCAGCCCACAGGCTGCCCACACCCAGGCCCATCTCTACCTCAAAAGCGACGCCGTTTCGAATGGCACAGATGAGCCACCAAGCAACGTATACCATCAGTACACCAAAGATCAAAATCCAGACGAGATGCATTCCTTGCCTCCTTATACTTTATGATCAACGACAGTTCAATTCTTGACGAGCACAACCAATCCGTAGACGCCGCTGACAAAGAGGACACAGTCCTCGTAACCGTCGAGCGCGCCGATGCTCATCGAGATCGGGTTCCTGACAAAGATCAGGAAAAACACAATGCCATACCAGGCAAAGCAGAAGGCGAGAAACGTCTTTATCCATACGTCTGTCTTGATGCCTGGCCTAGCAAACACGCGGTAAACTCAATACGTGGCCGCCGCGATCATCACGGCCTGTACCGGCCACGTTGCCGCATTATACGCGGCGACGTGATTCCAAAAAACCGCTGTATCCATTCGATTTACCGCCCCTTACGCTGCTGCTCGCCGCGCAATCAACCGGATGATGCCTGCTACGAAATTAACCCGTGGTACCCGCTCCATGTAGTGCCGGTAGGCGTCGCCAAACTTTTCGATGCACCTCTGGTCGGCTTTCAGTACATCCAGGTAAGCCAGCGCCATTGCCGGTACGCCCAGTGCAACACTGATCCAATGCTGGGTAATGAACATCAGGCCCGTACACATCAACAACCAGGCTGTGCCCATCTGCGGATGGCGAACAATGGCATAGATACCGGTTTCCACCAATGTTGTGGTATGCACGTAGCTTTTTCCCTTGGGCACATTCCCCTTCCTGAGAAATGTAAGAATGGGGAGCCACCCAAAGACAGCCGAGGCCCACCAAAGAACCCAACCGCCCCACTGTAATGTCTCATTGCGCGGCTGCTGGATGACGAATGCCAGGACAATCTGGGCGACTGTCAGCGGACCCGAGATGCAGCACAGTGCATACGGCTGTAGATTGTAGAGAGATTCTTCAAAGCGTTTCATTTCGTTCCTCCTGTTGTATTTTTACAATCCTATGATAACAAAAGGGCTACGTCAAAAGCAACGATTTTCCGGCGAATGGTTAAATCTGAGGGGTAAATGGTCATAGGCAAACGCCAGTCATAGTCTCTTATTCAACGTGTACTGGACTTATCCTATTAGTTCCAGAGTGTCCGTCACTTGTTCACGCGGAAGACTACAAAAGTCTCAGCAGGCACCTAGTGTTTCTTCAAGGTATGAATGACGGGTAAGCCGTTGACGGCGCTAGTGGCCTAAAGGCCGTAAAAAGTTTTTGAAGGTATTTTTTCGTTTTCGGGCGTAGCCCGAAAACGAAAAAATACCCACTTTTCCTGGCGGCTTGGTAGCGTAGCGG
>JAFGFI010000173.1 GCA_016931185.1 Anaerolineae bacterium | reverse complement strand
TTGTTGAACCCAACCTTCCGGGAAGTCCACTCGTCTGGAACAGAACAGGAGGTTTCGGTTTGGCTAAGGGCTGGTTTTAGGGAGCTGGGCGGAACTTCCCGGAAGGAAAACGTTCCCTGCAAAAAAAGTGACGCTCACCCCATCACGTTTTACGCCTTACGTTTATTAACTGTGTTGTGGTAAACTATATACCGAATTTATCATCCGATAACAGAGCGCGACACACTCAAAAATGAGGGGCTAGATGAAGATAGAAAAGGGGCAAGTTTTCCGGCAAGAAGCACGGGTTTTGATTGCTGAGGATGATTATTTAATCAGATGTGTCATCCGTCAACTTCTTGAGGAACGTGGGTACACTATTGTAGGTGAGGCGCAAGACGGGTTACAAGCTTTGGAGCTGACCATAAATCTCAAGCCTGATGTGATCGTGATGGATATTCAAATGCCCGATATGAACGGGCTGCAAGCTATGCGTAGAATCAACCAGGTTCATCCCACCCCGGTGGTGATCTTAACCGCTTATGAGACTTCCGATTTAATGCATGAGGCGGTCGCGTCAGGCGCGGGGGCTTATGTCGTCAAACCTTCTACCGGACGAGAATTGGAACGCGCCATTACCGTTGCGATGGCGCGTTTTGCAGATATGATGGCTCTGCGTCAACTTAACGCCGAACTACAAACTGTCAATCAAGATTTAGAAGCGTTTGCTCACACAGTAGCGCACGATCTCCGGCATTTATTAAGCCCCATTATGGGATATTCCGATGTCCTGTATCACGAATATGATACCTTTTCCCAGGAAGATGTGCGCGAGGATCTGTACATTATTTATGAAACCGCCCATCAGATGAATGACTTGATCGAAGAGCTATTGCTGTTGGCCCATTTGCGACAAGAGGACGTAGATACCGCGCCATTGGAGATGGACAAAGTTGTATATGAAGCCCTAAACCGCCTTCAATTTCAAATTCAACATACGGGCGCGCGGATTCTCTCTTCTAATGATTGGCCTGCCGTTTTAGGTTATGCCCCCTGGGTCCGGCAGGTCTGGATCAACTACGTGAGCAACGCCATCAAATATGGCGGGAAGTCCCCTTTTATCGAACTTGGATGGACACAGGAAAATGCTACCTATGCTCAATTTTGGGTACGTGATTACGGCGCAGGTATCGGCCCTGAAAAATTACCCTTCATATTTAGCCCGCCAAAACCATCGCGGGGCAATGTTTACTCGAACCACGGCTTTGGTCTATCTATCGTCAAGCTGATTGTGGAAAAATTAGGAGGAGAAGTAGGCGTGAAGAGCGAGCCGGGCGCAGGCAGCACTTTCAGCTTCACGTTGCCCTCAGCCATCCAATAGGGATAGATGCCGGAAACGTGATACGCGAAACGTTAAGTGTTATTTACTATTCGTATCAGGAGAAAAAAATGAGCTTATTACAGAAATTATTCGGCAAAAAACGTAAAGAGGTCATCGTGGTGTCAGGGTTGCCGCGCTCTGGAACTTCGATGATGATGAAGATGCTCGAAGCCGGGGGAATGGCGCCGCTGACCGATCATATCCGCGTGGCGAATGATGACAACCCCCAGGGATACTACGAATTTGAGCGCGTGAAAAAATTGCCGGAGGGGGATACGGCGTGGCTTGAGGATGCCGCCCGGGGCAAGGTCGTCAAAATCATCTCCGCGCTCTTGATCCAGTTGCCCGACACCTACGATTACAAGGTCCTTTTTATGCGCCGTCACCTTGATGAGATTTTGGCCTCCCAAAAGCAAATGCTGATCCGCCGCGAGGAAGATCCTGACAAGGTTAATGACGCCGAGATGTCGGCCTTGTTTGAAAAGCACCTGGCGCAGGTTTACGCCTGGATGGACGGTCACTCAAACGTGACTTACCTGGACGTGGACTATAACCAGATGCTCGCCGATCCCGGCGCGCAAGTCCCAAAGATTAACGCCTTCCTGGGGCACACCCTGGATGAGCATAAGATGCTGGAAGTGGTGGAACCTGCGCTGTACCGGCAGCGGGCGCAGGGATGAATGACGAATCACGAGTTGTGAAATGCGAAACTTTGACGCGCGCCTTACCCCCGCCAAAGTTCTACGCCACCCCGGCTACTTTGTGTTTAGCGGCCGGTGTGGCGCTGTTCCGTTGCGCAATGGGGGCGGCGTCGTGATCGGGCAACAGGTCTTCGGCGTTGCGCACGACGGGGTTGAGATAACCCCCTAGTCCGATGAGTGCGCCCAGGATGCCACCGGCAAAGAGCATCAGGGCCATCCCGGCCCCCGGCCCGGTGCCAAGCAGGCCACCAAAAAGTGGTGCGAGCGCGCCACCTGGTAGCATCGCCGGTTCGAAGACCTTATCGGCCACCGGCCCAATCCACAGCATCGCAAAGGAGGTGGGAAACTGCGCGATCAGCCGCCGCGCAGAGAACACCCGGCCCTGGACATCCGGCGGGACTTTGGCCTGCCAGATGGCCTGGTTGGAGCCGTTGATGATCGGCATAAAGAAGGAAATCAGGAAATTAGCGACCATCCAGACCCACAGATTGCGCCCCAACGCGACGCCGCCTTGCCCGAGCAGGCGCACCAGCACCATCCCCAGCAGAACACCGTGAATCTTACGTTTTGGCCCCCCCCACGCGCCGAGGGCCAGGCCGCCTACTAACCCGCCGGCCGCCCCCACAGACATTACCGTGCCCAATAAGATCTCGTCATTGCCCGTGCGCGCCAGGATCATCGGCGTAAGCAGCACCATCAGCGCGGGATACGTGAAGAGGTTCTTGGTGAAGAACACTAACTGGATGCCCAACAGACTGGGTCGCTCAAAAATGTAGCGGAATCCATAGGCTACTTCTTTGAGCAGGTGCCCCTGCCCTTCCTGACCGGCGGTCGAGCGCGGAGGTTGTGGGATAAGGACGAACAACAGCGCGCCGACGGCGACGGCGCACGTGACTAGGTCAATGATCATGACCCCACTCACGCCCACAACGTTGACCAGCGCCGCTGCCAGGATCGGGCCGAAGATATTGGCCGCCGGGCTGGTGAGCCACATCAGGCCGTTGGCCCGCCCGTACTGTTCCTTGGGTACGATCAGCGAGATGGTGGCCGAAGAGGCCGGGAACTGGAACGCGCCGAAGGCACCCACGAAGGCGTTAGCGACGTAGAGGTGCCAGATTTCCAGGTGACCGGTCAACAGCAGCGTCAACAACGTCGCCGTCGCCAGCCCCGCTGCCAGATCGCTCAACATCATCACCAGTTTGCGATTCCAGCGATCCACCAGCACGCCCGCGATGGGACACAGGAAGATGGTCGGCGCAAACCCGAAAAGCGTGGTCAATGAAAGCGACGTCGCCTGCCCGGTTTTCTCCCACGCCCATAGACTGACGGCGAATGTGGTCATAGTACTCCCCAACAGGGAGATAATTTGACCGACGACAATAATCAAAAAAGCTGACAGACCGGTTTGTGTTTTGCGCATAGGGTTTGGCTCCTTAAGGGTTAAATACTAACCATAATTATACTTTCGTATTTTGCCACAGGTTTTGTAAAATGTAAAGGGTGTATTCCATTCCTACTCCCGGCTTGCATCTGCCATCATAATAAGTAAACTATATCACCAATTACGTATCACGTTTCACTAAAGGAGTCATTTATGTCAACACACAATAAAATTCCGGTCGCGGTGTTGGGGGCGACGGGGGCAGTAGGGCAGCGATTTGTGCAGTTGTTGGTGGGGCATCCGTGGTTTGAGATTACTGCGCTGGCAGCGTCGGAGCGGAGCGCGGGCAAACGCTACGCGGACGCCGTCAATTGGGTGATTCCGGGCGATCCCCCTGCCAGTTTAGGGGAGATGATCGTGCAGCCATTGGAGCCGGGGCTTGACGCGCGGGTGGTGTTTTCAGCCGTGCCGTCGGACGTGGCACAGGAAGTAGAACCGGCGTTCGCGCGAGCCGGTTATGCGGTTTGTTCCAATGCTTCAACGTTTCGCAATGTTGATTTGATTCCCCTGTTGATCCCTGAAGTGAACGCGGATCACGTGGGGATCATCGCGCGCCAGCGGGTGGAACGGGGATGGCCGGGCTTCATCGTGACCAGCCCTAATTGCACGATCACGGGCGTAGTGATGGCCCTCAAGCCATTGGATGTGGCCTTCGGTGTGCGCAAGGTTTTTATGGCCTCGATGCAATCGGTATCCGGCGCAGGGTATCCCGGTGTGGCATCGCTGGATATCTTGGGCAATGTCGTCCCTTTCATCAAGGGAGAGGAGGAGAAGTTTGCCCAGGAACTGCGCAAGATGTTAGGTCGCGTGGAAGCGGGTATCCATACCGGTGCCAACGTGATTCTCAGCGCGCACGCCAACCGTGTGCCCGTTTTCGAGGGACACACGGTGAGTCTTTCAGTAGGCTTCGAGACAGCGCCAATGATAGAAGAAGCTATCGCGGTGCTGCGTGATTATCGCGGGCCGGCAATCGTGCGCCAGTTGCCGAGCGCGCCGCCGCGCCCGTTGGTGGTACGGATGGAGCCGGACCGCCCGCAGCCGCGTCGCGATATTGATGCGGAGGGCGGGATGGCGGTCAGTGTGGGGCGCGTGCGTCCCTGCCCGCTGCTTGACCTGCGGATGACCACCGTAACCCACAATACCCTGCGCGGTGCGGCCAGCGGCGCAGTGTTGAACGCGGAGTTGTTAGTAGCAGCAGGCTATGTGGAGTAAAACACAAAACTAAACGTATACCTTGCGTTTTGTGTTTTACAAATTTATGAAATACCGCTTTTCCTACCATCGCCAGCTTTGGTTATGCCTGCTCCCGTATCTTATCGGGACGGGGGTGTTGGTGATTGTGCCCGCGCTGGTGACGGTGGGGATCGCGTTTACAGAGTACAATGCAGTGCAGCCGCCAGCCTGGGTGGGATTGGCGAATTTTGGACGGCTGTTGACCTCGCCCCTGGTGCGGCAGGTTTTGCAGAATACGTTTATCTTCCTGGGGCTGGCGGTGCCCCTGCGTTTGCTCGGATCGTTGGTGTTGGCGCTGTTGCTTAATACAGAAGAGGGTGGATTTGGCCTATATCGTGCCGCGCTCTACCTGCCCACGGTGATTCCTGAATCGGCCTATGCCCTCATCTGGCTGTGGATCTTGAATCCACTTACCGGCCCGCTCAATCTGCTCTTGGGGCAGCTCGAATTGCCCACCCCTGCCTGGCTGGTAGGCCCTGTGACGGCGCGCTTGAGTATCGTGTTACTATCAGTGTTCCAGATAGGCGAAGGCATGGTGGTCACATTAGCAGGGTTGCAGAGTATCCCGCGCGCGCTCTATGAGGTGGCCCGCGTGGATGGCGCGACCCGCTGGCAGTGTTTCTGGCGGATCACGATGCCGCTCCTGATGCCGTGGCTGTTATTGCTGATGTTTCGCGATCTCCTGGTGAGTTTGCAGAATACGTTTACGTCCACGTTTGTCCTCACGTATGGTGGTCCCTATTATGCTACCACCTTTGTGCCCTTGCTGATCTACGAGTTGGCCTTCGATTTTTGGGATTTCGGACTGGCAGCGGCAGTGCTGGTCTTTGCCTATCTGCTCATCATCGCGGCGGCGGTGGGGGTACTGAATATCCTGGATCTGCGGGGAGGGGCAGATGCATTTTGATGGATGGGTAAGCAGGGAACTCTATACTTGCAATGAAGCACAGTTGAAATACGAAAATCTGACGGCTACTCGACTGCGGCGAGTGGCCGTCAGATTTTTTACATTCCAGCACACTGTGCCGGGGGAAAATGCGAAATTTTGACGGCCATCTAATAAAGAGCTGGTGGGCGTCACTTTTTCGTATTGCTTACGGCTGAAACCGCTCGCACATAGTAGCCGAGGTTTCCATACCTCGTCTTGGGAGCTGGTTATAGACAACGCGCTATGGAAAGCGTGGCTACAGAGGGCGATAACAGATTACGCGCTATGGAAAGCGCGGCTACGGAGGGTGATAACAGATCACGCGCTATGGAAAGCGTGGTCACAGAGGGCGACAACAGATCACGCGCTAGGGATAGCGCGGCTACATCCGGGCGAAATGCGAAACTTTGACGTCCACCCGGTCACCGCCAGGACACCCCGAAGAAACGAAGCCGGTGATTGTACTCACCCACGGCGCCGTGTTGTATCCAGGCGGATTCTGTTTAGTTGCTGTTGGGTGAGTTTGCTAAGGCGCAAGTGAAATTGATGCCCTATTTGCAACTTGCCGAGATTGCACATTCGCATTATGATAAGGGAGAAAGTGCCTACGCCGTGGGCGAGATGGCATAGGCCAGGATGTTAATTGCGCCCGGTTACCTGGGATAGCTGTTTAATCTTGCCGGGTTAGCTCGCGCTTGTGTTTGAAACGCGGGTGCGAGTCGGGATGGATAATAATGCTATATTGATGAAAGTGAGATTAAGATGCTTACTGTGCAAATCCAGAATCATTCTCTAGAGCAACAAATAACGGAACTCCTTAATCAGCGATTCAACGGCGATTTCGAGAAAATGTTACAAGAGTTTGTGTATGCCTATACGGCTCAACATAATCGGCTCAAGTATAGCGGTATATTGAAATGGGAAAAAGAAGGTTTAGCTTATCAGCAGGAATTGCGCAATGAGTGGCAGTAGAATTTTATTGGATACCAATGCGTTTATCTTTTTTTTGAAGGACGGCAAAAGATTACGGAACTGGTAGTCCAAACTCCCGAGATTTATTATTCGGTCATTTCCGAGATCGAGTTACTATCAGCCCCCCACCTATACATAAGCTATAGATATTGAAAAATGGAGGATTTTATCCATGAAATTGCGTGATGATGTAAGCATACCCAATGATCCTTATCCTGAACTTCGGGATGTCCTGGATACTTTCGTGACTGAAATTAGCACAGTATTAGCGGAACATCTTATTGGTATCTATCTTGTCGGTTCACTGGCTTCAGGGGATTTTGATGCCGATAGCGATGTCGACTTCTTGGTTGTGACAGATACTGAATTGACCGGAACACAGATCTCATCTCTTCAAGATATTCAGAGAAAAATTTATCGTATGGACTGTTATCCGGCAAAGCATTTGGAAGGATCGTATATCAGTCTCAGCGATCTTAATAATTGGGAGACGGTTGGGGAAAAGGAACTGTACTATTTTGACAATGGGAGTACTACATTTGAACAGTCCATTCATGATAATAACTGGCATGTTCGCTGGATTCTGCGAGAGCGCGGTATTACCCTGGTGGGCCAACCCTCCGAAACCCTTGTACCGGCCATTCCGAGAGATGCATTGTTGAACGAAATCCGGACGGCGATGCGCTGGGACATGCATCTATTCGAGGAGGCTATATCCCATCCTCTGAATTTTTGGAATTCCAGGTTTGGCCAGTCGTTTGCGGTGTTGACCTATTGCCGGATGTTACACACGCTTCACACGGGGACCGTTCAATCAAAAAAGGCCGGGGTACAATGGGCCAGACAATGCGTTGACCCCAAATGGGTCAATATCATTGACCAGGCATGGGAGGAACGGGAAGGGGTTCGTTTTGGAATAAAGATAGGTCAGCAAGCAGACCCCGCCTTACTGCATGAGACACTCGAATTCATAAAATATGCTGTGACACACATGGATCATTTTGAGGTTTAGACGGGTTAATGTTATCCACATACTCGTGCTTTTTCAAGTTGTGAATGACGGGTAAGCCGCTAACGGCGCTAGTGGCCTAAAGGCCGCAAAAATACCCACTTTTCCTGGTGGCTTTAGCCGCACAATCCGGCTTAAAGTATAATTTTTGAAGTAGATGTGTTACCCTGATAAGAAGTGTAATGAAACCAAAGATGGGTAAGCACGTTATGCGTCAGCGCGTTATGCGCCACCTGGCGGCGGGCTTGCTCTCGCTGCTGTTTGGGCTGCCGTTGTACTGGGCGGTGGTGGCCTCGTTGGGGCCGGTGGGCGCGCCGCCCGCGACGACGGTGGCCTGGTGGCCGCGCGCGGCGCAGTGGGGCAATTATGTGGAGATCTTTCGCGTGGTGCCGCTGGCGCGCTACCTCGTCAATTCCCTGATCGTGGTAGGTGTGGCGGTGCCGGTGACGCTGGTGACCGCGGTATTGGCCGGGTTTGCGATGGCGCAATTGCCCGATCCCGCCCGACGCGGCGTGTTCATCTTCAATGTCGTCGTGCTGCTGGTGCCGGGGATGGCAGTCTGGATGTTTCGCTACCAGGTTTTGCAGTGGCTGGGGTTGTTTGATTCGCTCTGGTCCCTCATCGTGCCCGCGTTTGCCGCCAGCAATCCCCTGTTTGTGCTGCTCTTCTATTGGACTTTCTGGCGCGTTCCGGCGGAGATTTACGAGGCCGCGCGGCTGGACGGCGCGAGCGCGCTGCGTGTGTTGTGGGACATCGCGCGCCCCACCGCTTATCCCACCTTTGCCGGCGTTGCGATTTTAACCTTTGTGTTCTATTGGAGTGACTTCGTTAGCCCGGTGCTGTACGTCTACCGGCCCAAAATTTACACCCTGGCCGTCGGTCTCCAGATTCTCAAACAACTGGATGCCACTAACTGGCCCCTCCTCATGGCCGCAGCCGTCTTTATGACCGTCCCCGTCATCGGTCTTTTCATTGTCCTCCAGCGCTTCTTCCTCCACGATCTTGCCCTGGGAAAATTATTGGAGCGAAATTGAACAAATAAAACGGAATTTTTAGTCCACATAGCAGTATGATAGCTCTGATGTAAATCCTCCTTCATGTCGCTTTGATGTATAATAGGATTTGTGAGGTGCTTATGTCTATAGAAATACGAGATTTGGTTCCCAAGTTGCCGGATGCTCAAGTAGATATTCATGTACACGTATCGGCCCGGTTAAATATAACTCCCTTTACCGCGCGTCAGAAAGTAGGGGGGGTGATTTTATCTCACGTAGGTACAGGTGTGGCTGCCGATCAACCCATATTGGTTGCGAGTCAGGACCGCTTAGTCTGGCGTGTTCCCATTTTCCTGGCTTTGCCGGATTTAGGACGAGTGGGAAATTTAGGAAATATTGATGTAGATGCGCAGACGGGTGAGATCTTGGCAGATCACGCACTTCTTAACCAGTTGATAGACAATGCTCAGCGATTGGCTCCAGATTCCACATTATAGACAAAGTCGTCTTGGTGCTTGTCTTCCTGCCTGCGCACGGATGATTTTAGCTTACAACGGAGATCTTCGTTCCGAGGCAGAACTTGCACATCTGTTAGGCACATATTGGTATGGAACCCCTTCTAGTCGAATTGTGCAATTGCAGAAATTAGGTCATGCTGTTTCTTATGAGCAAACAACATTAGAACAACTTAAAACATATTTAAAATTCGGTGTGCCATGTATTTTGTTTATTCGTACGGGAGTGTTACCTTATTGGAGACAGGATGTGGCGCACGCAGTGGTGTTGGTGGGTTTGATGGAAGATATAATGTATGTGCATGACCCGGCATTGGAGACCGGACCGGTTTCGGTTGATAGATTAGCCTTGTTGTTAGCCTGGTCAGAATTGGATTATTACTGTGCTACGATTCAATAATATTCGGTGGATATTTAGGCTTGCAAGCGGTAGTGGTGAGCATTTCTTTATATTTATGGTTTTATGTATCATGTTTTGCGTTTTACTCCTCACTTCCTGTGCTTCTTCCTCTCCGTCCCCTGATACCATCTCCTTTATGGTCTTCGGGGAGCCGGCGGAGTTGGCGGCGTATCAAAGGCTGGTGGCGGCATTTGAGGCGCAATATCCGGAGATTGATATTGAGCTGCGGCACGTGCCTGGGCAGGGGGATTATCGCCAGAAGTTGGCGGCGGATTTTGCCGCTGGATCGCCGCCGGATGTGATGTTGCTCAACTACCGGCGTTTCGCGTCTTTTGCCGGGCGAGAGGGTTTGGAACCCCTGGGTGACTATCTGGCAAAAAGTTCTCAGTTGCATGAAGAGGATTTCTTCGCGATGGCGATAGCGTCCTTTTACTGGGACGAACAGTTGTGGTGTATCCCGCAGAATATTTCCAGTCTGGTAGTTTATTACAACCGCGATCTGTTTGACGCGGCGGGCGTCCCCTATCCGGCGGACGATTGGACGTGGGACGATTTCCTGGCCCTGGCGCGCGCGCTGACCCGTGATGTGGATGGCGACGGCGTCATAGACGAGTATGGCGCGGGCATCGATCCTAACCTTTTCCGCCTCGCCCCCTTCATCTGGCAGAATGGCGGGGAATTGGTGGCGTATCCCGTATCCGGCGACCAAAATCCCACGCGCCTGTCATTGGATACCCCTGCCGCGTTGGAGGCGTTTCAGTGGTTCGTCGATTTGCAGGTTCGGGAACACGTGGTGCCGGACGCGGTTGCAGAAGCTGCCGAATCGGGTGAGACGCGCTTTTTGAATGGGCGATTGGCGATGTACTTCAACAGCCGCCGGGGAGTGCCGACCTACCGCACGATTGAGGATTTCGCCTGGGACGTCGCGCCGCTGCCGCGTCGCGTGCAGGCCGCCGGGATTCTGCACAGTGACGGTTATTGCATGGCGGCGCGCGCCGCGAACAAGGATGCCGCCTGGATGTTTATCGAATTTTCCAACTCGGTTGCGGGGCAAACCCTGGTCGCGGCAACCGGGCGCACTGTACCTTCCCTGCGTACCGTGGCCGAATCCCCCGCGTTTCTCGATCCCACACAGCCCCCCGCCAACAATCGCGTGTATGTAGATACGCTCTCGACCTTAAAGCGTGTGCCCGTCATGGTCGAATGGGCTGCGATAGAGGAAACCACCGGCCGGGAGATTGAGCGGGCATTTTATGGGGATGTGCCGGTGGCGGAAGCGGCGGCGGCAGCCATAGCATATACGCAGGCATATTTTGAGCCGTGAGGGAAGCAGGATGACCCAAGTTGTGCTACCTACCTACCTACATGCATTTAAGGCAGGCTAGTGTTTCTTCAAGGTATGAATGACGGGTAAGCCGCTGACGGCGCTAGTGGCCTAAAGGCCGCAAAAAGTTTTTAAAGTGGTTTTTTTCGTTTTCGGGCTACGCCCGAAAACGAAAAAAACCACTTTTCCTGGCGGCTTGGTAGTGTGGCGGCCTTTAGCCGCCCTATCCGGCTAGAAGACAATAGTTGCATGGTCGCTACCCGTCATTTATAACTTGAAAGAGCACTAGAGCCGGGCTTCGTTCAGCGTCTCTAGCACCACCGGAATAGACGTCTGCCAGTTGGCCGGATATTGTTCCGAGACCTCGAAGGCCAGCCGTCTTCCGTCGGAGGAGGCTTCTTGGATGCGCGCCCACACAAGGTCTTTGAGATCTTGAGGCGGCAGGTCATAGCACGCGACGTTGAGGTTTGACCAGAAGAGTTTATCGGGCCAGGCAGCGCGCGCTTCGGTCAGTGTTTGATCGCCCTCCGGCGGCGGTGTGAGCGACTCAATCAAATCAATGGGCGCGCGGGCGATCTGTGCTTTGCAACTGGCCGTCCGCCCGTCGTAGTGGCTGCCCACGATCTTGCCCGCCTGGTGGAGCCACGCAAAGCACTCATCGTACACCGGCAGCAGAAATTTCTCGTAGCGGCGCGGCCCCAGCGTCTCGGCGGT
>JAFGFI010000172.1 GCA_016931185.1 Anaerolineae bacterium | reverse complement strand
TTTTTGGGGTAGTTTTGTTGATTTCGTTTAGATCGGCTGTATCGGTATCTGCTGATCCCGGAATACTCTATGTAGCACCAGATGCGGATTGTGGTGACATGACCCCTTGTTATGGAAATTTGCAAACCGCTGTAGATGCGGCTAATGCTGGCGATGAGATACGTGTGGCGGCTGGAAGATTCACTGATATAAATGTACGGCTGCGAAATGACATCTCTCCTACTGGTAGCGTCACGCAGGTGGTCTACATCAGCAAGACGGTGACCATCCGGGGTGGCTACAACACTGATTTTTCTGCTTGGGATCCGAAAATATACACGACAACGCTGGACGCTCAAGAGCAGGGGCGGGTATTTTATATCACTGGAAATATCAACCCTGTGGTTGAGGGCTTGCATATCACTGGCGGCAAACCGAGTTATTTAGAAGGATTTGGATTTGAGCAGAATTGCGGCGGGGGGATATACGTTATCACTGCCACGGTTATCTTCAGTAATAACCAAATCGTCCGCAATGGTCCCGCCCTCTTTGGCGGTGGTGGGGTGTGCTTGCTATACTGTGACGCTACGCTCTCGGACAATACCGTACTTTCCAACCGTACCGTTGAGGGTTCTGGCGGAGGTTTATACGTTTTCGAGAGCATTGTTTCACTCAGCGATAATATCGTTAGAGCTAACCACGGTGGGTCAGGCGGTGGGCTACACCTTAGAAATAGCCACGCTATGCTTACTGGGAATACCTTCGCTTCTAACAGTGGGTATTGGGGTGGTGGTGGACTGAGTATTATTGATAGCGAGGTTGTACTCGACCGCAACACAATCGTGTCCAACACCACTGGTAGTACAAATCCAGGGGGAGGTATGTATGTCTCTAAGAGCACTGCTACCCTCAGCAGCAACATCGTTGCGTTCAATACTGCTGATCGTGGTGGTGGGGTGTACCTGGAAAATGGTCACTCCACTATAACTAACAACGGCTTTATTGACAATCAATCCAGATCCACGGGCAGTGGGCTGTACCTTAGGGGGGAGGCATCTCATCTATTCCATATCACCATCGCTCGTAACCATGGTGGTGACGGCAGTGGTATCTATGTCACCAATGGATATGACACTAGTGGATTAGAAAAAACCTACAGCACTGTGGCTCTGTCCAATATCATCGTAGTAAGCCATAGTGTGGGCATCAGTGTTAGTGTGGGCAACACCGTTACGGTTAATGGCATCCTTTGGCATAGCCTCCCTATTACTGTTTCAAAATCGGTTACAGCGACCGTGACAGTGCAGAATCAATACCAAGGTGACCCAGCCTTTGCCGCTGATGGTTATCATATCACATCAGCATCAACTGCCTTGGACAAAGGTGTTCCCACGCAAATCACCACAGATATAGATGGTGAGGTTCGACCGCAAGGTATAGCCCCTGATCTAGGAGCCGATGAAATTGGAGCCGCAGCACTTCCCGAGAATGATGAAAGCCTGGTAACTTTTGCGAATCCCGATGGCGTGCTAACAGAGCTTAGTATACCTGTAGGTGCGGTAACAGAATCTTTGATTTTAGTGTACACACTCACAGTTCCTACAACTACTCCCCCCGACTTTCTTTTTGTCGGCCGCGCCTTTGATCTAAATGCTTACCGCAATGGAGTGCTGTTAGAGGCAGTGAGTTTCAGCCCAGCAAGTACTATTACCTTGCATTACACTGATGCGGATGTAGTTGGTTTAAATGAAGAGCAGTTGTACTTATACACCTGGATTGCAATTGATGAAATTTGGGAAGATGCTGCTTGTGGTGATTACATTCGCCATCCCGCTGAAAACTGGCTATCCGCGCCGATTTGTCATCTAAGTCAGTTTGGATTGTTTGGCACGCAGACTGCACAACCCTCAGCTACGATAACTAAGCGTGTGTCGCCAGAGGGACAAATTCAGTATGGAGATGAACTGACTTACACTCTAGTTATCTCTGGCGCACCAGGCTCAGAAGTTAACGTTTATGATCCTCTGACCACCACTACGCTTGTCCGTTTTGTTGAACAACCAACCGGAATTAACTACGCCAATCATACTATTACGGGCACAATGATGATTACCCCGACTAACCAGATGACGGTTTCCTTTGTTGTCCGAGTCGGTGTGCCTGGAACAATTGGTATCTTCGTAGATGTGAGTAACACTGCTTGTATCTATCCAGCAGGTCAAACTATCAGTATGTGTGAATGGTCAAATACTGTGACCAATCAGGCATATCGGCCTCACACTATTTTCCTGCCGTTGGTAGTTCGCAATCAATAAACTTTGGTTTTCTAAGCAAAGCGGGCTAACATCGCTTGCCCCTCCCGCCGCTTCGCGGCCTGCCGGCGGAGGTACTACGCGCTTGCAGGTAGTTTTCTCTCGAAGGTGCTTTCCATGCAGTCACGGCGCGCCTGAACCCTGGTCGTTAGCCCGCCCGCCCGCACCGCCAAAAGTCATACCTTATATTCCCCCCGGCCCGCTCGTGTCTACGGCAGCGGGCTTCTTTCTTTAATATGCTTCCCGGCGGATTGCACTATACTGAATCACGTATCACGGCAACCTACGGTTGCTGTATAAAGGATAATCTATGACCCAACAAATCATCCAAACCTATCTCACCACGTTTAACAAACGCTTCAAATCCGGCATCTCCCGCGAGCATGCCTACCGGGCCGGCCTGGAGGGGCTGATCCGGGAGGTCGTGCCGGGGGTGGAGGTGACCAACGAACCGGCTAATGTGACGGATTGCGGGAACCCGGATTTTGTGGTCACGCGGCAGGGAGTTTGGCCCCCCACTTTGACTTGCCGAAATCGCCAATGCGCGTTATCATAAAAACATAAAGGCCCACGCTGTGAGCAAGACGATGTAGGCGCGGGTGTTAGCGCGTTTGGTTGTCGAGAGATAGTCGTTGACCCTTGCCCCGCAGGTTGGGGGACGGCTGGCAATGAAGGTAAGTGGGTAGACAATCAAGACGCAAATGTCGGTAGGTAGCGTATAATTGAGGAGGTTATCTATGTCAATAACCACATTTACGGCGCAGACTTTGCCCCAATCTCCCCAGGCCTTAAGGGAAACCTTACAGCAGGCTTTGGAGAAACACTCGCCGTTAGAAGATTTCATTCAGTTGGTCCGCGATTTGACGCGCTTTGAGATGCAGTATCAGATGAATTCGACTGAATTTTTTCACCGTTTTCAGCAAGGCGAGCTAGGTGATCAAATGGATTATCTACGCTGGGCAAACGAGTATGAGATGTACCAAGAAGCCAAAGCAAATAGCGTACGCTTTGCATAAAACACGCTATGCCTATCATTATCAAAAGGCCGACACAACCCTGGTTTTCCGCTACGATAACGCCCCGCATCATCCCGAATAGCAACTCATCCACACCATAAGCACGTTGGCTCAACTGTGGTAGCTTGCACGCCACCGGACATCAGCGAAGTGCTATGTGAAATTGATGCCTTCTTGTACGGCGAAGACTAGAGTTATGGCAAGTCCGCTAACTTGAAATCAAGGAGTTTATCAAATTCGATGTTTTACGGTATCCTGATCATGATGTACTATGGGGTAAAGGTGCGTTGCACTTCAGAAAGTGCAACGCACCTTTTTTGTGTCAATTGGGCAATGGGCAAGCGGAGGCGGCGGTGTGTGCTCGCTCGTGGTGGATTGCCCAGGCCACGTGCTTGAGGAATGGGGGAATCAAGGCCAGTAGGGCTGGATTTGTGGACAAAATACACATGCCCAGAGTGCGTTTTATGAAGATTAAGAAAATAATCCGGTGATGGTACACTGTGGTCAGCGCCTGGCGGTCAACCGCCAGGCCACAGGAACACGCCCTGTATTGAACTCAGACTTCCATATTCGTATCAATGAGCAATGGCGGTTGTGTTTTGATTGGCAAGATAACAATGCTTATAATGTGGAGATTGCAGATTATCACTACCGAGGCCAGATATGACTGAGCAATTAACTCCTATCCACCCAGGCGAGGTGTTGTTGGAAGAATTCCTTAGAGATTGGGCCAGTCTCCACAGACTGGCCCAATCTAGGTCATCCGCGTCCTTGGTTGGGCGCTTCTATCCAAAAGATGAAGCCGAGATAACAGAGACAAAGTACCTCTCCTTTAGCAAGGTCGCGCCTAACAAGCGGTTGCAGTCGAATTGCTACCGCCGCGTTTTTCAACCTTGTCTTGCCGGCCAAGTTGACGTACAATGAGACTAACCGTGCTGACCCGCAATCGGCTGATGCGCGGGTTGTTAGCCGCCACTGAAATGCTGTTTGAAAGGAACTAAATTATGTTTATTCATGAAAGTGGTACTACCGGCAGACCGACCATCGTCTTTCTGCATGGCAATGGCGCAAGTGGCACCATGTGGAAAGCGCACATGGTGCAATTGACCGATTTCCATTGTTTGGCTCCGGATTTTCCGGGGTTTGGGCAGAGCAATCATCAAAAATGGGTCTCGATACAGGAAACCAGCAAGCGCATTATCGAAATGATTAACAACCGTGCCCAGCAGGGTTGTGCTCACATTGTTGGCCTCTCGCTAGGGGGCAGTATCGCTATGACACTGCTTGGCAGGATGCCGCAGGTAATAGATCATGCTATTGTTGACGGAGCTGGTGTCCTGCCCCTTCCTGGTTTACCGCTTATGAAAGTGGGGGTTCGTATCTTGCAACCCTTTCTGCACACCGATTTTATCATCAAAACAATCGCTCGCTCCATGAAGATTCATGCCGACGAGTATACAGAATTCAGACAAGGGATGTTAGCCATGTCTCCTTCAGCGTTTACGCGCTCATTCCTGGAAGCTAATGCGATGCGACAACCTCCCGGCTTGGAAAAGATAACAAGTCCTGTCTTGTTTGTTGCTGGGGAAAACGAGCCAAAAGAGGTCAAACGCTCACATGTTATGTTGGCTCAAAGTATGCCGAACGCCAAGAGTCGCGTGGCCCCTGGAATGGGGCACGGGTGGCTTGCAGAAGCTCCTGATCTGCATATTCAAATGATTCGGTCATGGGTTAATGATGAACCTTTGCCTCAAGAGTTGTTGGCAGTTAGTCATGTGTAGGTATCTTGCCTCAAGTCGCGGCTAACATCGTGTCAACCCGACACCGCTTCGCGGCCTGCCGGCGGAGGTACTACGCGCTTGCAGGTAGTTTTCTCTCGAAGGTGACTTCCATGCAGTCGCGCGGCGGGTGAAACCTGTCGTTCGCTAAAGCGCACTCAACATTCAAGGAAAAGGGATAAATGAGTTATGGATCGAGAAGTATATTTGAAAATGAGCAGAGACAATGTGAGATTGCCAATTGTTGCCGACATGATTCTTCACGAACGGGAAGACCCAGGGAATTGCAGGTTTTGCGGAAGATGTTTGGGAGAGGCGATAGTTGAAGCAGCAATTCGATTCGATATACCTCTGGCATTTCCTCTCATGGATTTGCGAACCGAGAAAGAATGGATCCTTAAACACATGGGGATTCATGACAACGAGATAGACACTTTCCACTTCACCGGTACTCTCAATGAAAGACAGATTTCAAAAATAGAAGACGTAGCGTCGGCAAATCCTACCAAACGCATGGAGGCAACACTTGATGCACTGCGATATGTAGATAAACATTCCGATAAAATTCCTGTTGGTATGTGTATAGGTCCTTTTTCGTTAATGACGAAATTCTTGTCCGATCCCATTACTGCGGCTTATCAGGTTGGAATAAATCCCGATGACGAAGAGGCTCAGGATGTCCTGCAACTGTTGGCATCTGGAACGGATGCGATTATTCGCTGGATTGAAATGCAGGTGAGTGCTGGCGCGAAGGCGATTTGTGTATGTGAACCCGCGTACAATATTGTGTATATATCGCCCAGGCAAATTAAGAGGAATCCTTCTATTCTCGACATGCTTGTTTTAAACTTCAATCGCCGTATAAAAGAAAGAATGGATTCTCTCGGGGTTGATCTTATTTTGCATGATTGCGGCGAGCTTAATGATGATATTATACGATCCTTTAACTTTCTCGATCCTGCGATTCTAAGTCTTGGTAGCCCGTGCGATTTACCGGGAATCGCTCATCTAATTAACAAGAATATTGTTATTATGGGTAATCTGCCATCAAAGAAATTCTATTCAGATTCCGAATTGTCTGTTGAATCGGTTATCAATCAGAGTCGCTTGCTCATTGATAAAATGAGGAATATCGGCCATCCATTCATTCTTGCCACCGAATGTGATGTGCTTTACGTACATGGTCACGAACAATCAATTATGGATAAGATTATTGCATTGACCAGGGCATAGTCTCTTGGGATACATGTAACATTCCGGTGGTTGCCTAACGCTTAAAGGAATTCACGTATATGTAGGAATGAGGCTGTGTATTGAGAGGCCCTTGTGTTACGTTGGCGATGGGTTTCATCGAGTACCGCAGTCACTCAATCCTTCACATCCAAAGCCAGCACCAGGCCGCCCAACCATAAATGCTGTCCCGGCTGAAGAGGAACCCAAGTATCCTCGGGGATAAGCGTACCATCTACTTTGGTTTGATTACTGCTACCCAGATCGGTAATCGCCAGTTTACCCGCCGTACAACGGATAGCGGCATGCTGGCGTGAAACCAGTAATGCGATTTCGCCCTCCTGACTCAGATCAATATCAGGGATTGAATTACGTTGCGGGTCTGCACGGCCAATAGTGATAGTACTCCAACAGGGCAAGGAGAAAGTATGTCCGGTAAATGTACTATATAGATAATATACTCGCTGAGGCATAGGCAGTGACCAACATTCAGGCTCCTCTTCCATAGAGAATACACAGTTTCCAAACCGGAGTTGATCGCCCAATTTGAATTCCTGATGTCCCTTGGGAGGTAAACGACATTGGTTAACCCAGGTTCCCGTCATGTTATCCAAATCTTCGACAAAGTAATGCCCCTTATAAACAATGAGACGAGCATGCAAACGATCTACAGTGTGTTCTCCTGGTTTCTCATCACAGGTCAAGTCAATGTCAGGGAGCTGATGATAATAAGTGTCCATTGTACCGAGAATCAATTTGGTATCAGGCAACAACGCGATCCGGTGATAGGTACGATGAGCGACCAAAGCATAGACAGTGGAATGTATACCGGGCCGAACCACTTCTTTTAAAGAGGAAAGTAATTTATGCTTATCAGCTGTAACCTCTGGCGGTGAGGGCGCAGGTATTATAACTTCTGGTTCTTGTTGTTGGATACGCGCTGCCAGGCCTACGCCTTGTCTGAGGCCGGCATGAAATTTCCTCCGTTTGAGGCAGTGAGGCAGCAAGTAATATTCGCCGCCTTGAATCACGCGTCCTAACTTGAACGCTTCGATGAGCATCTCTTTAATCGCAGGGGATAAATTAGCGCGTTCTATACACATTTGGCGTAATTCAGGAGCACACTCCCGACATTCTTGCTCTGTCGCAACGATCTCCTGCATAGAATCTCCCCACTTATTATAAGGGTAATCTTCATCAGTACGTCAAACACACCGATGGGAAAATACTTACCGTATCCTTCTTGGTCCCCTCCTAAACTACCTGTTTTACCTTTAACCACCAACATCTTTCCAAAGGTATCCGGTAAGCAACACAATATATTTTCAAGTGTACACTAATATCTTAATCCGTGCGTTACAAATAGGTGACGAGCAAATACAGCTATAAAGACCATCTAACTTAAAAATGATATTTTTCTCTACCGGCAATAGTAATAAAAAAACCTAGCTACCGGACACTTTTTCACAGCAGGATATTTAGCCGCAATTGGGTTGGATTTTGCAATTAAAAACGCTTTTAAGAGGGTATTTTTTGATTTCGAGCGTAGCTCGAAATCAAAAAATACCCTCTTTTCC
>JAFGFI010000171.1 GCA_016931185.1 Anaerolineae bacterium | reverse complement strand
CGGAAAGCGGGTCGCCGGCCAGGGCCAGCACACCGAAGAGTACGCTCAACAGCGCGGTACCCAGTTCCACGATCACGCGCGCCCCAGCTTCGAGCGTGTCGGGCGCGGCCAGTGATTGCTGCGCAAACCACTCGCGCCGCGCTTTGACCTCGGGCGGCTCCGGCCGTCCCCTGACTTTAGGAATGTCGTTCATCAGTTTTCCCCCCCCCGGAAATTGCAAATTGAGAAATCGCAAATGGGCAAATTGTAAAAAACCTGACGGTTAATCGGTGAATTTATCGCCCTCAGGTACCGTAATAATATTATACGTATTGCAATTGGGGCACTGAACCCGGTAATCAACCGCCTTTTCCTCACTCCGGTAAACTACCATCTCAACCTCGTCTGGATGTTCCAGATCCACACACCACGTGTGCCCGCAGGCATGACACTCAACTTCAACACAGTGATGAACCATAAATCCTCCCGATAAATTGCGAATTGCGTCTCATGTATCACGTTTCCCCCTGGATATCCGCGATGTGCCCGGCGTAACGGATGGGAACGGGCGGGAGCGGCTGCCCCTGCAACAGCGCACTGACGGCGTAGAGATAGTGGGCCAGATCACCAGGGGCTGCCCGGTGCCTCACCCTCGGCGGCCTGGGCCGCGACCCGTTCGAGGTTGGCGATGAGGGCGGCGCGGTCCACTTCCCCGCGTAACGCGGCGCGCGCCGCATCGCGGGACTGATCGGCCAGGAACGTGATCTGGTCGCGCCGCGCGGTAGCCTGCGCGGCGGCCTCGAACTGCGCACGTTCTACCGGGGAAAGCTGTGCCAGTTGAGCCGCGAGGGCTGCCTGGAGCGCCGCTGCCGGGGGCCTTTGCGGAGAGATTTCTGTGGGCGCGTCTGCAGGCTGCCTCTGTCCGGCCATAATAGCCCGCGCTTCCGGCGACATCTCTGCCAACGCCCGCGCCTGCGCCAGCGCCGCGCGATCCGAGTCCAGATCCTCATGCCCGGTACACTCGTCAAGGGTGACGACCTCTTCGAGCGCAGTCACCGCGTCGTCAAAACGTCCGGCCTGCTGATAGTAGCCCGCGAGATTGTAGAGCAGGACGCTGAGCCGCACCAGGGCCTGGCGTGAAGGATCGCCGGTTTGCGCGCCCGCGTTCCGCAGCAGCGCGACCGACTGCTCCTGCGCGGCCACTGCCTCCGCCGCGCGCCCGGCCTGGGCAGCAGCGCGGGCACGGGCACTGAGTTGGCGCAGCGGATCGGTCACCGGCGCGGGACCGCCCTGTACATTGGCGATCATCTGCCGCACCTGCTGCGTCTCCGGCATCCCCAATCGCTCGAAGATCGCCAATCCCTCGCGGTAATGAGCCAACGCGGTCCCGGTATCGCCCCGTGCCTGGGCTACCTGGCCGAGCTTAACAATGTTAAAAGCAATACCGGCCTTTTCACCAAGTCGGCGCGATAATTCCAGGGCTTGTAATAAGCGTAATTCAGCCTCCTCCCAATCTTCGCGCGCCATGTACAAATTCGCCATATTCGAAAGGGAGGCGGCCCTGCCCTGGCGGTCGCCGATTTGCTCCTTAAGCTGCAAGCTCTCCTGGTAGAGGGCCAGGGCGCGGTCGAGGTCGCCGCGCGTCACGCAGAGGTCGGCCAGTTGATAGTGCAGGCTACTCTCAACTTTCGCCAGGTCCTCATCCTGTGTGGGGTCCGGGAGCGGATGATCGGGAGGGATGAGATCCTCCAACAACGAGAAGGCTTCCTGTGTAAAGCCGTAGGCGGCTTTGATCCACGTGACCCGGCGGATGTGCCACAGGCGGTCGGTACCGGTCAGCATATCTGTGGCGGCGTCCAGCGCGCCCAACGAAAGGCGCACCACGCGGGAGAGACCGGGATCTTTATAGATATCGCCGTAACCTCGGCGGGCCAGCCACGCGCCATAGACAGCGATCCCCCCGCGCAACGCGGCGCGTTCACCCTCGGAAATCCGGCGGGCCAGGATTTGCTGCAGCGCGGGCTGGAAGCGGTAGGTGGCGGGCGTGTCATCGTTGAAGCGCCCGTCCACGTCCAGCAGGCTGGCGCGGACGAAACCGGCCAGGATATGACGGGGATCGCCATCCTGCGCCGCAAGCGTTTGCACCTCATCCGGAAGGACGGAGTGCCAGAGAAAACCGCCCGCTTCTGCGAAGAAGGGAAAGTCCAGCACGCTCAGGGCGCGCAGGCGCGCCTGCTGCACTGCCGGCAGCCGCCGGTAGCTCCGGTCAAAGGCCACTGTGAAGGTGCGGTGGTGCGCGGCCAGGCCGTAGTCCTCGGCCCGCGCCAGTTCCTCACCCCAGTGGCTCAGGAAGTCGCCGGGCGCGATCTCAAGGCTCCGGTCATATTCCCCTGCCAGCAGCGCGATCGCCAGCGGGTGTCCCTCGGTGGCTCCGGCCACCTGCCGCGCCAGGTCGCGCCCATCCCGCCCCTGGTCGGCGGCGCGCGCGCTGTGGTGCAAGAAGAGGGCGGCGGCGGGATCCACATCCAGACCGGTCAGGGGCCGGTCGGCTTTGGGGAACACCCACTACCCCGCCAGCTTCGCGGGATGCTCGCGGCTGGTCAGTAGAAGTTGTGTGCCGAGTCTCGACATCCGGGCGACCAGGGCGTGGATAGCGCGGGCCTCGGTGTTCTCCGCACTTTCTGCTCCCGAGGCGGTCCCTGCCTCGGGGACGGAGAGTGACTGTAGCACGCTTTCATAGTTATCAAGCAGCAGCAACCCGTCCCAATCGCGCAGGGCGTCCAGAAGCACGCGCTCCTGTTGGGCCGGCTTGGCCTCGGCCAGAGATTGGGCGGATTGCCCCACCAATCCGCGCAGCAATTCGCCCCGGAAGCGGGCGGCGTCAAGAGGTGCATTGGCAAAACTCACACCCAACACCCCGTGGGGCCAGCGCCAGCCGAAGCGCTCCACAAAGGCCGCGGCCAGGGCCGTCTTGCCCATGCCGCCCGTGCCCACGATGGTGATAACGCGCGTTCCCCGGCTGTAAAGTTGGGCCAGGCGATGCAATTCTCCGTTGCGCCCGCGGAAGAAGTCCGGGGCCTCCACCTCGGCGGGCAGGCGGACCGCGCCCGGCACGCGCAGGCTGCGCACCGTGGCCGCGCCCGGATGCAGCGGCAACGCGCCCCACCCGTCGCGCGCGGCATAGACGACGATGAGGCCGGCGGTGGCGGGGTCCACGCTCAGTGAAAGGCGCGTGTGGCGCGCCGCCCGGGCCAGGGTCTGCCCGCCCAACAGGTTGTGGTAAAAGGCGGCAGCCAGTTCGTCGCTGCGGTCGTCGGGGAACCGTCCCTGCATCCCGATGGCGGCGGGCACACCGTTCTGGACGAGCGCGCGGGCCAGGTCGGCCTCGGTGTTACTCTGGGCGGTGTGGCACGCGCTGAGCAGGACCAGGCGCAGCACACCGGGGTCTGCCATGGCGACCAGGTCGGGACCGCGCAGGCGGGCTTCCCGGCCATCCTCATCCTCCAGGACCAGGGTGGCCAGCGGGCCGTCTTTGGTCTTGACGATGTCACCGTGCGCCGAAAGATGCAGGATCGCCGGGCCGCGCAGCAGCGACCGGTTCAGGGCTTCCTGGGTAGGTGGGATATGGCGCGCCTCCAAATCTACACCGCCGGCTTCCAGGACGCGCCGGATGGCGCGCCGTTCCCGGTGGAGCTGCAGGCGGTAACCCTCGCGGGGATGGCCCTGTTTGTCAACCAGGGGATCCGCGCCCAGGATCAGGAAATGCAAAGTGCCGGGGACGTCGCCGGCACTCCCACTCCCCGGCAGCGCGGGACGATCTACCAGGCGCAGGAGACCATAACGGCAGCCCAGGAGCTGCGGGGTATCCGGGAGCGCGGCATATTCCCAGGGGATCTTGGCCGCCGCGTCGTCGGCATCCAGCAGGAGCAACTGCTCGGGGTCGGCTTCCAGGCGCGCCAGCAGCGCGTCGCCGCCGAGCGCGCGAGTCAGATCAGGCCCCACGTCGTAGGGCGCGGGCTGGAGCGCGGGCAGGGCGGGTAAGTCCGCCAGGGGGATCGGGCCGGTCAGGAGGTCGCCCGTGACGCTACCGTCTGTAACGCTATCACAGGTGGTGACGGTTAAACGTTGTTCGGCATCGGTACGCAGAATAAGTGTGACGCTCATCGGCAGTGTCCTTTTTTAAGTGAGTCACAGCTACTATACTCATTATACTGCGAATAAGCCAAACGACAAAAGCCTTATAAGTAGCCGCGCTTTCCATAGCGCGCTCTTCATACAGAGCTTTTGTAGTCTTCCGCGCGACGTTTGCACATTTGGGGAGGAATCCCCACAAATGTGCAAACGATCTCCCCTCCATCATCACGGGATGTGGAAATGAAAATCCATCATCTATCTGATGACAGCATTATCGTTATCGGGTATGCTAAATAGTATCAATGGGAGAAGGCGAGGTGAGGACGTTCCGATGCGTATTTTCTTGGACGTTGAGGTGCATTGCGCCGACGGGCCTTGTGGCCGGTTGACGCGCGTGATCCTGGATCCCTGGCGCGAAAAAGTGATGTATGGAGTGATCCAGCAAGACCGCAAATTGCCGGTACGCTGGCTTCTGCCACTGTCCCCGATCGTCATAGGGACGCCGAACAAGCTGGTGTTGCGCTGTATCAAGGAGACGATTTCGTCCTTTGAGCCGTGGGACGGGAAAGCGACGGCCACACCGCGCGATCGTGACCTGGATTTTATAGCGTTGTGGACTTTTAGAAAGCAGGCAGAAGTCCAGGGTGCGGCCCTTGGCGGGGGTACACCGGAATCGGATATGCTGATCCTGGGACAAGATGTTGAAATACAGGCGGCGGATGGCTATGTTGGATACCTGGCAGGATTTGAGGTGGATCCGGCAACAGGCGCGATTACGCATCTGATCGTGCATCGGGAGCGCAAAGTGCAGACCGTGGATATTACCATTCCGGCCCACGAGATTCAGCGGATTCAAAAAGACGTCATCTACCTTATTTCATATCGCAGTATCCTGGACGCGCTGCCCTCGACCAGGGCGCGCCGCAGGCCCCGCCATCATTTATCTGGCTAAGCCAGCCAGATGCTGGCGATCCGTAAGCTATTTTCACGGGAATGACGCATTGACCTGCGGTTCATCAGCGGTTGGATAAAAATTCAAGACGAAATCAGTTTTCAAGAGTTTTGACAATTTACGCATTTGCAATTTGCCAATTTTCGATTTTCAAGGGAATTACCCATTAACGCGGTGCGTTCACCAGCAGTTGGATGAAAATTTAAGACGAAACTAAGTTTTCAAGGGTTTTCACAATTTGCCAATTTTAAATTTGCCAATTTTCGATTTTCAAGGGAGCAGAAGTGTGAACGAAGCGTATTTACAACAGATCGTTGAGCTTGAGCGGCAAGCCCGGTCTATCTATGAGGCGGCGGTGCGAGAAGCAGAGCGTCTGCCGGTGCAGGCCGAGGCGGAGGCCAAGGCTCTCATTGAACACACAAAGGCAGAAGCAGAAGCACAGGCGCAGCAAATATTGGCCGGCGCGCGCGCGGATGAGGACAGTATGCGCATCCTCCAACAGGCTGAACAGGAAGCCGGCCGTATGAAAATGCTGGCAGCGGGACGTTTTGATCGCGCGGTGAGTTTTGTCCTTAACCGGATTACGGGGAGAGAATAAGCGATGGCTTATGGTGCGGTCGCGCAGTATGCGGCCATCCACGCGCAAGTCCGGTCGCTTTCCTCTACACTCCTCACACCTGGGACGTGGACGATGTTGTGTGAGGCCTCCAACTTTCCTGCGTTGTTGGATATGCTGAAGGAGACCATCTACGGCCCGTATTTGAAGGAGGTTGAGGACAGCCTCCTGACCCCGCGCCGCACGATTTACCAGGCTAACAAACATCTTGCCGACGCATTTAATACGGTTGTCACTTCAATACCGGCTGCGGCGCGCGCGTTGATTACCCAACTCTACCGTCGCTACGAAGTGGATAATCTGAAAGCATTAATCCGGGGCGTAGAAACCGGATTGGGATGGGATCGGGTAAGATATTTTCTGTTTCCGTTAGAATCGCTGACGATCTTACCCGCCGAGAAAATTTTAGAGGCAGAAAGTGTTGGAACGGCAGTGGAACGGCTGCACGATACGCCCTATTATGATACCCTGACGCACGCGATGCAGCGTTACACGGCAGAGCAAAGTCTGTTTCCCTTAGAAGTCGCGTTAGATTTAGCCTATTGGCGTGAGTTATGGCAGGATGTCAACCAGCTTTCATACACCGATCGCGTTTGGGCACAACAGGTCGTGGGGATGTTGCTCGATGTCACAAATCTTATGTGGGCGATTCGTTACCGGGTGAACCACAAACTATCCGAAGAAGAAATCGTGAACTATACGCTTCCGGTTGGATACCAGGTTCATGATGAGGATATCCGGGCTATCGCTGCCGGAGCGGATATTGCGCAGACGGTCGCGCGCATCTATCCGGACCTGGAAGATATTAGCCCGTTATTAAAAGATGCCCAAAGTGGATTACCCCAAGTAGAGGTAGTGTTACAACGGTGCGTGGTTGAGGCGTGCAGGAATGCCTTCATCGGCTACCCTTTTCATATCGGGATTCCTATCGCCTACTTGCTGCTTATTGAATTGGAGATCCAGGACCTGACCGTATTGGTTGAGGCCAAAGCATCCCAGGTATCCCCAGATGAATTTCGTTCGTTCCTGTTAATCGGATGTGAGGGCGGGAACAAGCATCTCGGTGCGTAAACGTGGGGAGAAGAAAAAAAATACAGGTGTGTTTCATCTCAGTTGGAGAGCATGTATGTTTTATCCTAAACTTATGACCCAAATCGGGATTCTCGTTCCCGATCAATATATACTGGCAGCGACCACAGAAGTAGCTAAAATAGGAACCTTCCACCAGGTGGATGCCAGTTATTTGAGCGCGGAAATGGAACCCGGCTCTACGGACGAGTGGCGCCGCAAGGCAACAGCCTTCGCCACGTTGGAGCGGCGGTTGTTGGCTGTGATCAAAACCCTGGGAATAGAAGAAGGTTCCCCGCCGGAGGATATTGCCTCTACGATGGAGCTTGACGCCGTACAAGCGATGGCCGAGCGATTAGAGCAGCAAGTACACCATGTCGTCGAGGAGTTGGCCGGTGAACAAAAAAAGCTGGAGCAACTTCAACGCTACATCCAGCAGTTGGAGCCTGTGGTTGATATTGATGTAGAGATTGACGTTATCTGTCACCCGCGCTATGTTTTTTCCATATTGGGAATTATTCCTGTAGAACACATCGAACGTTTGCAAACCAGTCTGAAGCGCATCCCCAACGTGCTTTTGCCTTTGTATAAGGATGAGCGACAGAGTGTAGTTATTCTGTCCGGCATGATGCAACACGCGGATATTTTACAACGCGCCGCCCGCAGTGCATACTTGAATCCCCTCAATTTGCCGGAGGATTATCAAGGGACGCCGCGTGAGATTATTGCAACGCTGCGCGCCGATATTATCGCTATGCAAGCGCAAATTACGCAACAGCAAGAGATGATGGCCGATTTGCGCAAAACACGCGCGGAGCAGCTTCAAACCTTGCTATGGCAGGTACGGGCAAGCAACATGTTAGCCAACATCTTCGCGCGCTATGGACGCCTCCACTATACTTACGTTATTTCAGGTTGGGTGCCCGCGGCTGATGTGGAGGGTCTGATGCAGACCATGCGCGAAATATCCGAAGATATACAGGTCTATGTAACCCCCTCCGATCGCAGCCAGATCGAGCAAGATGTCCCGGTCGCGCTGAACAATCGGGGAATTTTGCACGCCTTTCAGCAATTGGTCACCATTTACGGGCGTCCGCGCTATGCGGAAGTGGACCCCACTTTGTACTTGGCTTTGACTTTCCCCTTACTCTTTGGAACCATGTTTGGAGACGTAGGGCATGGGTTGGTACTTATGGCATTGGGGGCGTTGCTGGCCGGACGAAAAGGAAAAGCGCAAGGAGGCTCTGAACTGGGGATTGTTGTCGCCGTCTGTGGTGTAGTATCCGCCATCTTCGGCTTTCTATATGGCAGCATTTTCGGGTTGGAAGATATATTACCTGCCCTGTGGCTCCGTCCGATGGAGAACATTATGGAGATTTTGTTCATTGCTATCGGGGCCGGAGTGGTGTTGCTTTCTGTGGGCTTTATAACCGGTATCGTCAATGCCTGGATGGCACGGGATTGGGGACATTTGTTCTTTGGTCACAATGGTATCGCCGGATTTTTGCTCTACGGATCCTTGCTTGGCCTGGCTACAACTGCATTTATGCCCAACCTTCCACTGCCAAAGCCGGTGTTCGTGATCTCAACGGTTATTTCAGGAGTGGGGGTAATGTTCTCGGATCTTTTTAGCCGGCTTGTTGAAAAACGGCGACCCTTGATCGAGGGCGGGCTGGCGACGTATGCAGTTCAAATTTTCTTTGAACTGTTCGAAACTGTGATCGGCTTGTTAAGCAATAGCCTGTCTTATGTACGTGTGGGGGCGTTTGCAGTAGCTCATGGTGGCTTGAGCGCGGTCATCTTTATCCTGGCCGAGATGGTCGACCCGGCGCGAGGCGTGGGATACTGGCTTGTGGTGGCCCTGGGAAACCTGTTCATCATTGGGTTTGAGGGTATGATCGTGGGTATTCAAACCCTGCGTTTGGAATACTATGAGTTTTTCAGTAAATTCTTTACCGGCGGGGGTACTCCCTACATCCCCCTTACCACCGCAAGGATGAAGAAAGGGCGGGGTGACAAGGTGAAGGACTGTCACTCTTAATTCATAATTCCTAACTCGTCACTCGTAATTCGTAATTCGTAAGTGAGGTGCAACGATGGGTAAATTTATGTCTATGGCAGTTTTGGTAGGGCTTATTCCGATGATTCCGGCGGTCATCTATTTCTTCCGCCAGCGGTATGCTGCGCCGGGACAGGCAACGCGCAGTTTGGTGATGGGGATGGCAGGTTTTAATGCACTGTTAATTTTGATGGCGGCGGGGGTGGGATTTGTATGGTTGGTGTCGCCTTCCACTGCGATGGCGGCGGCGGCTAATGCAGAAGGCGTGATCGCGGATCCCTATGTAACCCTCGCGGCGGCTTTGTCAACAGGATTGGCAGCAATCGGGGCAGGCATAGCCGTCAGCAGCACAGGGGCCGCAGCGGTAGGAACAATTGCGCAAAAACCCGAGTCCTTTGGGCGCGCCCTGATCTTTGTCGGGTTAGCTGAAGGTATCGCCATCTACGGGTTGATTATCTCGTTCATGGTCTTAAATCGTTAAGGGGACGGAAATTCCCAATGAAAATTTTGGCTATCGGCCATCCAGATGCGATATTGGGATTCTCTTTAGCCGGCATCCCCGGTCAGGTCGCGACGACAGCCGAGGACGTGAAACACGCGCTCGCAACTGCGTTGGCGACGCCGGATGTAGGATTGATCCTCATCACCGAAGATGCGGCGAGGTTGATTGAGGAGCAGGTGAACCAGCTTATGTTGCGAGGAACCATTCCCCTGGTCATTGAGATTCCCGCACCACTTCCAAGTGGCGCGCCACTCGGAAGTGGCACGCTAGAGGAAGGGCGTTCTGGAAAACTTTCCTTGAGTGAAATGATCCAAAACACGATAGGTGTCAGGATATAACACCCGGGATTAGGATTGAAGTAGGAAGTAGGGAAGAAGTAAGAAGAAGAAAACACCATTCTCCAGAGATGGTTCAAGTCTCTATTCTCTCTTCTCATAAGAGGTAAATATGGAATTGGTAACAGAGAATTTACAAATGCTTTCGCACGCTATCTTGAAAAAAGCACAGACTGACGCACAGCAAGTGCTAACAGAGGCGCAAGCTAATGCCGGTGCAATACAACAGCGCGCGCGCCAACAGGCAGAAGCAGAACAAAAGCGTATCCTGGCCCGCGCCCAACAAGAAGCCGAGCGTATTCGCAGCCAATCTCTGGCGACGGCGCAGCTCAAGGCGCGCACCCTGAAATTGGAGCGCCGTGAAGCCTTGCTGGACGAGGTCTTTGATGCTGTGCGGCAGCGATTGTCAACTGTGTCCGGATGGACAGATTACAACCAGGTGGTAGTACAACTGGCTCGCGAGGCCATCGCGCAATTGCGATCTGAAAGCTGTTCATTACGTGCAGATGCTCAGGCCCAAGATATCTTAGCCAACCAGGAATTGTCACAGCTCTCCGAAACCTCAAGTGTACGATTGCAAATGGGCGCGCCCTTAGAGCAAGGCACAGGTGTGATCGCAGAGACGCTGGACGGGTTTCGACAATATGACAACACCTTAGAAGCCCGCCTGGAACACTCACAAGAGAGTTTACGCTTCTCTGTGTACCGTATTCTAATGGGAGAATCGCTATGAACCAACAAGTCGGAATACCCACCGCCCAGGTTGGCGTTATCACATGGATTAATGGTCCGGTGATCAGGATACGCCGCACACAATCGGTCAGTATGCTAGAGCTGGTTGAAGTCGGCAATGAACGCCTGGTTGGGGAAGTGATCGGGCTTGAAGGCGACACCGTCACGCTCCAGGTTTATGAGGAAACGTCGGGTATGGAGCCGGGCGCGCCGGTTTACGGTACAGGGATGCCGTTGTCGGTGGAGTTAGGGCCGGGGCTGTTACGCAGCATCTTCGACGGTATTCAACGTCCCCTCCCGGTAATGGAAATGCGCCAGGGATCTTTCATTGAGCGAGGGGTACGGTTAACCTCTCTCTACCGCAAAGATCGCTGGCGGTTTACGCCGCGCGCGCGCGCCGGAGACAAAGTTACTGGGGGCACGATCCTGGGGGTTGTGCCGGAGACGCAAGTGGTGGAGCACCGAGTGATGGTGCCGCCCGATCTGGCCGGCACGCTGACGTGGGTCGCGGCTGAGGGACAGTACACCATCGAAGAAACGATAGCACGGTTGCAAACGCCGGCGGGTGAGATGGGATTAACGATGTTGCAACGCTGGCCGGTGCGCCGTCCGCGTCCTTATCGCGCCCTCAAAGACCAGACGGAACCCCTAATTACCGGGCAGCGGGTGCTTGACACCTTATTTCCCCTGGCAAAAGGGGGGGCAGCCGCCATTCCCGGCGGCTTCGGCGCGGGCAAGACCATCACCCAGCATCAGATCGCGAAGTGGTCCGATGCACAAGTCGTTATTTACATCGGATGTGGGGAACGGGGCAACGAAATGACCGAAGTCCTGCAGGAGTTCCCCGAATTGATGGACCCGCACACAAGCCGCCCGTTGATGGAGCGCACGGTGCTGATCGCAAATACCTCGAATATGCCGGTGGCGGCTCGTGAAGCCAGTATCTATACCGGGATCACAATTGCCGAATATTACCGGGATATGGGGTATCATGTGGCCCTGATAGCTGATTCTACATCCCGGTGGGCAGAGGCGCTGCGCGAGATTTCCGGGCGACTGGAAGAAATGCCGGCTGAGGAAGGCTACCCGGCCTATCTGGCCGCGCGGTTGGCGGAGTTCTATGAGCGCGCCGGATATGTTGAGACTTTGAACGGGCAACCTGGCTCGGTCAGCGTCATTGGTGCGGTTTCGCCTCCCGGCGGCGACTTCTCTGAACCGGTCACGCAGCACACCAAACGCTTTATCCGTTGCTTTTGGGCCTTGGATAAAGCACTGGCATCGGCGCGGCACTTTCCCTCTGTTAACTGGCTGGACAGCTACAGTGAGTATGTTGAGGATATCGCTGCGTGGTGGTTGGAACAAACCGGCCTTGATTGGTATGCATTACGCGCGCAGACGATGGAACTCCTTAATGCCGAAAGCCACTTGCAACAAATCGTCAAATTGGTGGGACCGGATGCGCTGCCTGATGAACAACGGTTGATACTGGAAACTGCCACACTGCTGCGCCAGGGATTTTTACAACAAGATGCATTAGATGACATAGACACGTATGCTTCGGTACAGAAGCAAGTGCGGATGTTAGAACTTATCCTGCACTTCCACCAACGTGCCGAAGCTATTATTCAGTTGGGGGCATCTATTATGGTTATCCAGAACTTGCCGGTGTTAGAGGATCTAATGCGTATGAAAGCGCGGATCGCTAATGATGAATGGGATAAACTTGATGCCAAATGGCACACCATTCGCCAACAGATCGACGCGCAGACGGATGAATTGGAGATGAAGTACAAATGAGCGAACTACAAGATCGAGGGGGACAGTGGGCTACCGGGGTAGCGCGCATCGAAGGACCCATCATCGTGATGCAACATGTTGCAGGTGTCCGCTACGACGAAGTCGTCGAAATCCGCAGCCCACAGGGAAGTCTGCGCCGTGGGCGCGTGCTGGAGGTCGGTGAAGATGTCGCCGTAGTAGAAGTCTTTGCGGGGACAACCGGCCTGGCAATGGAAAATACCCACGTCCGCTTCTTAGGACAGCCCCTTCACATCCCGGTAACAGAGGAAATGCTAGGACGCATTTTTGATGGGATGGGTGTGCCGATAGATGGTGGCCCGGAACCATTGACCAACCAGTATGCCGATGTCAACGGTAAAGCAATCAATCCCACCGCGCGTGTCTACCCCCGGGACTATATCCAAACAGGGATTTCGGCTATTGATGGGATGAACACACTCGTGATGGGGCAAAAACTGCCGCTTTTTTCAAGCAGTGGGTTAGCCCATGACGCGCTGGCAGCGCAAATTGTGCGCCAGGCAACGTTGGGATCGGCAGCAGATGTGGAGGGAACAGCCTCTGATCGTACTCCCTCCACATCGGGGGCAGAATTTGCCATCGTCTTTGCCGCGATGGGCGTCAAGCATGATGTGGCAAAATACTTCCGCAAAGCATTCGCCGAAAGTGGGGCTTTAAATCGCGTCGCAATGTTCCTAAACCTGGCCGACGATCCCCCCGTGGAGCGGTTGGTCACGCCGCGTGTCGCGCTCACGTTGGCCGAATACCTGGCCTTCCAGAAGCAGGTGCACGTCCTGGTCATTCTCACCGACATGACCAACTATTGCGAAGCGCTGCGCCAGATTTCCAATATCCGCGGTGAAGTGCCGAGCCGCAAGGGGTATCCCGGTTATCTCTACAGCGACCTGGCCGCCCTCTACGAGCGTACGGGGCGTATCAAAGATAGCCGAGGATCCATCACACAGCTCCCCATTCTGACAATGCCCAACGAGGATATTACCCATCCAGTCCCCGATCTTACCGGCTACATCACAGAAGGGCAGATTGTGTTAAATCATGATCTGGCCCGGCAAAACATCTATCCCCCTATCGCCGTTCTGCCCAGTTTGTCGCGACTCATGAAGGATGGTATCGGCAAAGACCGCACACGCGCCGATCATGGGCATGTATCAGCACAACTTTACGCGGCCTATGCCCACGTGCAAAATGTGCGTTCGCTGGCCTCGGTCATTGGAGAAGAGGAGCTTTCGACCGTGGATCAAGAATACCTGGCTTTTGGACGTGCTTTTGAGCAGAAGTTCATCAACCAGGATTTTACCGAGAACCGTACGATTGCAGAAACATTGTCCATCGGCTGGCAATTGCTGTCTATGTTGCCCAAGAAGGAACTGTTGCGCGTCACAGCAGACGAGCTTGGGACATATTACGGAAAATAAAATGACACGTATGAATGTTCCCCCTACCCATAGCAATCTGCTGCGCATCCAACAGGAGTTGGAATTTGCGCAAGAAGGTTATGAAATTTTAGACCAGAAACGGGAAGTGTTGACCACAGAGCTGATGCACATGGCACACGATGCGGAGACTTTGCAACAGGACATGGGAGAGCTATTGGCTAAAGCTTACCAAGCACTGGCGCGCGCCAGGATGACGATGGGCAGGGAACATGTAGCGTGGGCTGCACTGGCGGTGAACAAACCCGTTGAAGTGGATATTAAATATCGGGGGGTGATGGGGGTGCCGGTGCCGGTGATTGAAGCCCACGTCGAACAGGACACTATGCCTTACAGCCTGGGAGATACATTGGCGACCCTGGATAGTGCCAGCGCGTTCTTTCAACAAGTCATTGATCAGCTTCCTGAGTTTGCCGAGTTGACAGTGTCGGCATGGCGTTTAGCCTGGGAGTTGCGCAAGACACAGCGCAGAGTCAACGCGCTGGAACATATCTTTATACCGGATTACGAGGACACAGTAGCATACATCGAAAGTGAGCTTGAAGAGCGCGAGCGAGAGGCTGTTTTTCGCGTCAAACGGCTCAAGGCTAAACAAACCGCCACCACCGTGGGGCCATCGGGCCGCGAGTACGAACAACCCTACCGCGACATTCAAGGTGGTATGCCTAACCGTGGGATAGTGGATTAATGGCATTTGCCAGTTCTTCCGCCGTCGCCCCCTTGAGCAAAAAGGCATCTGCCCCCGCTGCTAAGGCCGGACCACGGTATCCGGCGTACATTGTCAAAACGACAATACGCACGTCCGGCCATTGACGTTTGATATAGCGCATCGCCTCCAGTCCACTCATCCCCGGCATTTGCACATCCGAGACTACAACGTCAGGATGGTGTTCGGAGACTTTGTTTATGGTTTCCCATCCATCCACAGCTTCTCCGACAATTTCTATCTGCGGCAAGAGACTCAACAGGGCAATCAATCCCTGCCGTGTGGCTCGTTGATTGTCGGCGATCACGACACGTACCGGTCGCTTTATTTCACTGTCGTCTTTGCCATTGAGCATAAACCGATTCCCTGCCTATAGTCGGCAATTCAAGTTACATGATCTACAAGTTATCCTTATCCTATCCGAACAAGTATCATTTGTCATCAGAGAGATGATTGATCTTTCTTTCAACAAAAAAAGACAGCCCCAGGCTGTCTTTTGCACGTTTGTGGAAAGGCTTCGACAAATGTGGAGGAAGCATCATCGTTCTGAGTTCTGTAATCCTTCCGACAATGACGTCAACCCCTCTTGTAAAGCATAAAGTGTCGCCTGCACGCGGTTCGCCAGGTGTAACTTACTCAAAATATTGCTCACGTGGCTGCGCACTGTGGCTTCTGTGACCACCAAATGATCGGCAATTTCCCGATTGCTGATCCCCTGTGCGACGAGACGTAAGACTTCCAATTCCCGGTCGGTGAGTGGGTCAGGCGTAGGAGGTTGCTGCGCGGGCTGTTGCATCTCGTAGAGTACCTTGCGGGCAATCGTTGGATGTAAAGAAGGTTCGTTGCGGTACACCTGCCGGATTGCCTGTAAAAGGGCATCCGGCATGGAGTCCTTTAGCAAATACCCCAACGCGCCGGCCTTGATGGCGGGAAAAACTTTATCGTCGCCGGCAAAACTGGTCAGGACCAAGACTCGCAGCCCCTGGTCGCGCGTGATGCGATGGGTGGCTTCAATCCCATCCATAACGGGCATGACCAAATCCATCAATACCACATCCGGTTTCAACACTGCCGCCTGCGCTACAGCTTCAACGCCATTACCGGCCTCGCCAATCACTTCAATATCATCAATCTCGGCCAACAGCGCGCATATCCCTTTGCGTACGATCGCCTGATCATCGACTACCAATACCCGGATAGGTGTTTCCTTCATAACATATCCTCCGAAAATGCCATTAGCGCGCATAAGTGTTGGGATGTAGCCACGTTTTCCATAGCGCGTCCGGTGCAATACACCTTATTTTATTGTTTGCAAGATTATACCGTATTCTCACATATCCACGACAACACTGAGGGTCGTTCCCACTTCTTGAGAACTGATGATCTCCAGTTTCCCATGGATACGTTGTACTCTTTCTTCGATACCGCGCATTCCCATCCCCCCCCCTTGCCTGGCCTGCACCGTATCAAATCCCTTACCGTTATCCTGCACCGTCAGGCGCACGCTCTGCTCGTCAAAGTGAAGCCGGACGGTTACGATTTCCGCCTTGGAATGTTTGGCCGCATTATTGAGTGCCTCTTGTGCAATCCAGAAAAGCTCCTCTTCTATCCGTAGAGGCAAACGGCGTTCCCCTTCAACCTCAACTTCGGCCCGCAACCCGGCACGGGCCTCAACAGCAGCCAACCGTGCCTGCAGTGCTGCCACTAATCCTTCCTCTTCCAAAACCGGGGGATGGAGCTCAAAAATAAGCACCCGCATATCCAACATCGCTTCGTGCGCCATATTGCGCAACTCTAGCAAATTTTTAGTCGCAACAGCCTGTTTTCCCGCCGCCATTGCCAGGTTCGTCGCTTCGGCATAGAGCATAATACTGTAGAGTGCCTGCGTCACCGAATCGTGCAAATCACGCGCCAGGCGACTGCGTTCTGCAAGCACCGCAGCCTGTTGTACTTCGGCGCGTAAACGTGCATTTTCAATAGCTAACGCAACTTGATCCGCCAAGATGGTAACCAGTTCGATCTCTTCCTCGGCTATCTGGCGGGGAGTTGGATAGCAGAGCATAAGCCCTCCATAGATTTCCCCCTTAACCAGCAAGGGTACGGCCAACACAGCCCCACTGATTACCGGACAGCGTTGGGTCATCGCTTCAAGCAGTACATCTTGCCCACCGGGAAATGGTGTGCCATTTCCAAGCATCTTAACCTCAGTGTTTTTCAACACACCATAAGCAGCTTGTACTTCTAAGGGTTCCCCCACGTAATGTTGGCGAAAAATTGCAGCGCCACTTATACCTAATAGTTGGCCTGATCGCATCGCAATCATATCCAAAACTTGCTCAAGAGACAGCGCCGAATTGAGCGCATTTAACGTGTCGCGCAGTCCTTCCGCGACTTTCCGCCGCCGTTCGATCTCGTGTGTCCGGGCTTCAACCCGTTGTTCCAACTTCTCACGAGCGAGAACCTGTTCCGTAATATCACGCAATACCCCACCGATGCGATAAACCTGCCCTGAGGTATCCTGGATAGGAAAAGCACGATCCTCTATCCAGTGAATAGATCCATCGGGGTGCCTGATACGATAAACAGCATTGTAGCCCCCCCTCATGCGCTGTTCCCACAAGGATATAACACGCGCGCGGTCTTGTGTATGCACGGATTTTATCCAGGCGTCAGGATGCATATAAAGCTCCTCGCGTGAACGCCCCCACATTTCTTCATACACAGGACTTATGTAGAGGAAATGTCCTTGCGCCGCATCCGTCATCCAGAAAGCCTCTTGTACATTTTCTGCCAGTTGGCGAAAGCGCGCTTCGCTTTCCTGTGCAGCTTCCATCGCCATGTGTATTGCTATAAAATCACGCCGGATCAAAACATAGAGAATCCCTGCTGTCACGATAATATACCCCCAATTTACCAGGGCCTCCAGGTGGACGCGATTCGTCGGATTGCTGACCATCGCAAACAATAATTTGTCGGAAAGCCACATCCACAGCCCGCCCGCGCTCACATAGAGGATGATAATTTTCAAAGGGGTTAAATTGAGTCTCATTAAGGATAATCCGTTTAAATCTAATGTCAGTTAGATTAGCAATAATTACAACCGGCCAGAATGTATTTTTATGCATCCTGGCCGGTTGTATAAAACCATCTCCCTACGCCAAGTCTCCGACCATGCTCCTTCTTGCTACCCGTACAACGGCCCGAAGTTGGCGCACGCGCGGAAATCTGCGCCCACCGGATCTTGCGCGCCAAAGACTGTCCACGCGCTGGGGCGGAAAATGGACTCCTCCGGCACATTGTGCATATAGACCGGGATACGCAAAAGCGAGGCCAGCGTGATCAAGTCCGCGCCGATATGTCCATAGCTAATTGCACCATGATTTGCTCCCCAGGCATTCATCACACTATACACATCGCGGAAGGGGCCACTCCCTGTGAGACGCGGCACAAACCAGGTTGTGGGCCACGTGGGATCGGTGCGCAGATCGAGCTTGTTGTGAACATCGTCCGGCAGTTCGACGATCATCCCCTCGGCAATCTGGAAAACCGGCCCCAGACCCTTGACCAGGTTTAGACGCGACATCGTGACCGGCATCCCGCCACGGGTGACAAAGTGCGTGGACCAACCGCCGCCCCGGAAGTATTCGGTCGTGCCCGCGTGCCACGTTGTGGCCTCAAGACACTTCTTGACATCGTCTGCGGTCACTTCCCAATAGGGCTTAATAGCCGGTTTGCCGCAGCATGTTTGTTGCCCGGTTGCATCTAGCGCAGTGGGACCGGAGTTAATGAGATGTAAGAACCCGCCTGCTGCCTCACCTGTCAATTCATAGCCTGTCACGCGCTTGACAGCTTCAGGGCTCCAATAAGTGCGCACATCGGAGAACAGTTGTGCCGTTCCCGTCAGCAGGTGGCCGAACAACATCGAGATACCGTTCAACGCATCGTTCTCCGTCGCTACAATATAGGGCTGGCGGATACCGTTCCAGTCAAAAGAAGAGTTGAGGATCGCCTCCATAAAGTCACCGTTAGGAAAATGATCAGTCCACTGGCGTTGTCCCTGGAAGCCGCCCGCGATAGCATTGTGACCCAGGGCTTCCTCACCGTAACCAAGCTCCGCCAAACGCGGATTGCCCACCATCATATCGCGGGCGATCAGGGCCATCTTCACGGAAAGCTCCCAATCTTTATCTTTTTGCTCGCGGCTGTGTTGTTTTGCCGGTGGATTGCGATCTATCCCTTCAGGACAGTTGGCCTTCACCCACTGCATCGCTTTCCCTAATTCCTTCGGGTCATAGATATGCTCTTCAAAGCGGCGGGTGAATTCGGACATATCCACCGCCTCGACACGCATTCCCAGGTATTGCTCAAATAGCCACGGCTGCACAATGGAACCGGCAATACCCATCGAAACACCCCCCATCGAGAGGTAAGATTTGCCACGCATCCGCGCGACGGCTAACCCCGCCTTGACAAAACGCAACAGCTTCTCCTGCACATCGGAGGGGATTTCATTATCACCCGCGTCTTGCACATCGCGCCCGTAAATACTGAACGCGGGAATACCTTTCTGCGTGTGCGCCGCGCTCACGGCGGCCAGATAAACCGCGCCGGGCCGCTCCGTGCCATTAAACCCCCACGCCGCTTTGGGAATGAGGGGATCCATATCCATCGTCTCAGCGCCGTAACACCAGCACGGCGTCACCGTCAGCGATATACCGACGCCCTCCCGGCTAAACTTCGCGGCAGTCTGTGCTGCCTCGGCTACACCTCCAATGCAAGTATCGGCGATAACACATTCAACGGGCTGTCCGTTCTCGTGACGCACATGCGCACTGAGGAAACGGGCGACGGTTTTTGCCATTCCCATTGTCTGATCCTCTAATGACTCGCGCACGCCCATGCGCCGTCCATCAATGGCAGGGCGAATACCGATTTTGGGCATAGGGCCTATCAAACGATTTTTAAATCCGGTCATAATTTACAAGCTCCTTTCTTAAATAATAGGTTTCGTTTCAGTTGGCGAACATAGATACGAAAAATATCTTACGACTCATGCTTGTGCTTCAAGTTTTCTACAATCAGGTAACGCACTTCCGAAAGTAAGGTTTCGTGGCGATAGTTACCTTTTTGTAAAATTTGACGCACATATCCATCTAACCGGCGCCGATCTTCAAGTCCAATATCTTTCGCAGTGATAACTAAAACCGGAATATCCTTCCAGGTAGGTTCTTTGCGCATTTCCTCTAAAAATTCAAAACCATTCATCTGGGGCATCATCAGATCAAGAATAATGAGATGGGGAAGCGTTTCGCGCATGCATTGCAACCCTTCCAGGCCATTGGTCGCCTCCATGACCTGCCACCCTTCCTGTTCTAACACGCGCCGGTGAAGCACACGTGTGGCGGTACTGTCCTCAATAACGAGCACGACGGGTTTACCTGCCTGTTGAAGCACAGATTCATGAGGTTGGTATTTTTGGAGCGTGTGAATGAGGATATCACGGTCAATGGGTTTGGTCAGGTAGTCAGCGGCCTGTAACGCGAACCCTGTATCCGGGTCATCCACCATTGTCAACATCACTACGGGGATGCCGGCCAGTTGGGGATTCTGTTTAAGCTGTGTAAGGACCTGCCATCCGTTAATGTCAGGCAATAGCACATCCAGGGTGATCACATCTGGGGGATGCGCGCGGGCCAGATCCAATCCTTCCTGGGCTGTTGCGGCAGTTATGACCTCGAAGTCCTGTTGGTCTTGGAGCAGGATACGGGTGATGAGATCGCGCGCCTGGGGATCGTCATCAATTACGAGCACAGAGATAGTTCCCCCCAAAGATTGTGCCAAATCTTCATCAGTAAATCCCCCCTCACCATTTCCATTAACAGGCGCAGGAGAAATGCCACACGCCGGCAGGTACACGGTAAACGTAGAGCCTTTTCCCTCAACACTTTCCAATGTGATATCCCCCCCCATCAAACGACACAACCGGCGGCTGATTGCCAATCCTACCTCCATTTCATTACTTTGGGGGACAGTGATGACCTCAGTCTGCGCCAGGAGGTTAAAAATCTGTCGCTGCTTTTCGGGAGAAATTCCAATGCCGGTATCCCGAACTCGCAGGCGAATCCAGTCGGTTTCGTTGATGGATTCACGGGTAGCCTGAAAAGTGACAACGCCATTTTGTGTGGATCTGGCAGCATTTAATAATAAGGTAAAAATGACTTGCCGCAGATGGGTAACATCTGCATGCATTGTGCCCAGATCATCGGCAAGGTCGATCTCTAATGTGTTATGACTCCCATCGAGTAAAGGCATGACCATCGAGATCGTTTCTTGAATGACAGGAACCAACTCAAAGTTTTTCAGATGAAGTGCCATTATATCTGCCTCGTTATACCTGTTTTCATTACAGTATTATTGTACTCTTGCACGGTGTTTACGTCAATGCGATACCCCAGGGCTATCGCATTTGACTTCAATTGTGTTTGCGTCAAACGTCAAACGTCAGACGGGAGCGCATTTTGACGTTTAACGTCTGACGTTTGACGTCCCCACTAAATCAAATGAAACACACCCAAATGCAATAGCCCTATGTGATACCCCTGATCGCAACCAGTTCTTGCATTGTACGTAATACGTAGTATGGTATCCATAGATTACGCGAGTCGTAATGCTACACAAATACCATGATACTCATAGCCTATTAGGAGGGAAATAGACATGCAAAGTCATGTGATTGATTATCAGATATATGGAGATGATCTCCAATTCGTAGAAGTGGAACTCGATCCTCGTGAAACCGTCATTGCCGAGGCCGGGGCGATGATGTATATGGAGGATGGCATCAGTTTTGAATCCCGGATGGGGGACGGATCTAAACCCAAGTCCGGATTTATGGATGCAATCGTGGGGGTTGGCAAACGGTTGATTACGGGCGAGTCGTTGTTTATGACGCATTTTACCCATACAGGGGTCGATGGCAAACGGCACGTTGCTTTTGGCGCGCCCTATCCCGGCAAGATCATTGCCATTGACCTGGATGAAACCGGTGGTGAATTGCTCTGTCAGAAGAGTGCGTTCCTCTGTGCTGCATTAGGAACGGAAATCAGTATCGCCTTCAATAAGCGAATTGGGGTCGGGTTGTTCGGCGGTGAAGGATTTATCCTACAAAAGTTACGCGGTGATGGGATGGTCTTTATTCACGCGGGCGGGACGATCATTGAACGCCGCCTGAATAATGAAAAGATTATGGTGGATACCGGTTGTATTGTAGCATTTGAGCCGCAGATCGACTACAACATTGAGCAAGCGGGCAATCTGAAATCCATGATCTTTGGCGGCGAGGGATTGTTCCTGGCAACGTTGCGCGGCACCGGACGAATCTGGCTCCAGTCCTTGCCTTTCTCACGCCTGGCAGATCGCATCCTCCAGCACGCGCCATCGGCAGGGGGAAAAACCACAGACGAAGGCTCGGTTATCAAGGGGTTGACAAGTCTGATGGGAAAGTAGTCATCAGGAAGGTATAAGGACGCCGAGGTTAAACCTCGGCGTTTTTTTACGCTTGTGTAGTGGCTGCTTGTTCCCCTTCCAACACGGTTTTGAGCGCGGTGATGGCAACTTCTAACATCTCATCATCCGGTTCACGGGTGGTGAGCTTTTGTAGGGCCAGGTTAGGCGCAATGATTGCGCGAATGAACGGATTGCCGGCATATTTGCCGGTAAAGCGCAGAACTTCGTAGGCGATACCCGCGATCACAGGAAACATTACCAGGCGCAAAGGCAGACGAATCCATAAAGCCGGTCTTCCCAACGGCGCAAAAACCAAGATTGAGATAAAGACGACGATAAGCAGGAAGGCCGTGCCACATCGCGCGTGAGCAGTCGAGAAAGTGCGCACATTCTCCACGGTGAGAGGAACACCGGCTTCGTGCGCATTGATAGTCTTGTGTTCCGCCCCATGATAGGCGAAAACACGCCGAATATCCTCCATCCGTCCCACCACTGCGATGTAGCCGACCAATAATACCAGGCGAATAATCCCCTCCACAATATTAAAAAGCAATGCCCCCTCTGGCACCAATAACCCGGCCAGAAATGAGGGAAGCAGCATAAACAGCGCGACGCCACCCAACAGTCCAATGGCCCCGGTTGTATAGCCGGCCCCTGAATTCATTGTAAATTCCGGGTCTTCTGCTTGGCCCACTACATCGGCGGAGAAGAAAAGCGCGCGCATGCCCAATCCTATCGCATCCCACAACATCGGGACACCGCGCAGAAAGGGGATTTTGCTGAATGGGCCGCGATAGAGCTTGCTCACCGGGTCTTGCCGGACCACAATTTCCCCATCATTCGGGCGGCGCACAGCAATCGCCGTCTTATACCGTCCTCGCATCATTACCCCTTCCAACACCGCTTGCCCGCCGTAGGACCAACCCAATGTTTTTCTATCTATAATACTATTATCCACTTCAACCTCCACAGTAAGCTACGCAGGGGAGCAGGGGAGAAGATAAAGCTTACTCGTTTATCTCTGTATATGCAAATTCTGTATCTTCACGAACTCTGTTATCGATCATAAGCCAGGGAGAAGGATTATAAATCATTTTTACTAATTTGCCCAGAACTTGATCATAGGTTCGGTAAAGTTCTCGCCCATGCTCGGTAACTAAATAATTACAGTTGATGGCGAATTCAATCCAGGTTTGTGTCTCGGCTGCTTCGGCTTCAGCATCATTTAACTTATTTAGAAAAGCACCCTTATAACGCCGCTTGCGCCACGCCTCGGCCAAATTCGCACATACAGAACGTGACGAACGACGTATTTGGTCGGTAAGTGAATAGCGCTCTTCACCTGGAAATGTCTTTGTCAGTTCAAAAATCTGCATCGCAGCATCAAATGCCAACTGATAAACCTCTAACTCACGATGACCCTGTATAGGTTTACGTTCCATAAATCCCTCTGCTCCCTTACTCCTCTGCCCCGCTGCATCTTAAGCGCGTCGTGCCCTTTCCCACGCCCCCAACACCGCCCGCCGCACTAATACCTCTGCCATCGCTAAACGATATTCCGCACTGCCACGGAAATCGTCGAATGGGGTAAGTTGAGTAAGACCTACAGTTAATGCCTGGACAACTTTTTCCTCGGTGAGCAGCTGCCGTTTAAGCAGATGTTCCATCTTGTGTAAACGCGCAGGGCGGGCATCTGCGCCCCCTACTGCGATGCAAATCTCAGCCGGGAGGCCCTCTTCCACCGTGATATAGGCTGCCGCGCATACAATAGGTTTATCCTTAGGAGAACGTCCCACAACTTCAAATGCGGCAGCATGACGCCTTTTAGGTCGCTTGATGTATACCTGCGTGACTAAGACGCGCGTATTGATCAACCGATCGCGATACGCGACGAAACTCGTAAAAGGGACTTTGTGCAACGCGGGATCCAGGTAATGTACTTCACTATCCAAAACGAGCAGCACTGTGGTGAGAGGATCAGCCGGACCGGCGACAATGAGGGTCCCCCCTAAAGTCCCTTGCTCACGCAGATTACGGGATTGTGTATACATCGCGGCCTGTGCTAAGATGCCGTCGGCGAACGCGCAAGTATCGGGATGATCGATGATACCTTGTAAAGTAGCCGTTGCTCCGATTTGAATCCCCTCCAATTCCCCTTTGATTTCATTGAGCGGCAACGATTGCAAATCTACTACTGTTTCCAACTGTGTGCTGCCCTGTGCTACCGTCCATGCCCCGCCGCCAAGATAGACGGCATTGGGACTGGATTGCGCCAATATGACGGCCTCTTCGATACGAGTAGGTCGATAATAAGTTTTTACATTACGTAACATGCGTATCTCCTTATATATCTTGTTCCACTTTCCAAAAATCTTTTTCCTGCTCCCACGACTGCAAAGTCTCTGCCGGCGGACAGACGACTACAGCAGCAACTTCAGCCGTGACGGTTCCATCAGGAAGCCGGATCTCGCCGGCGACCTCAGCCGCGCGCGAGCGTTGGCGCACAACCCAGCCGACTGCGGTCAGTGGCACTCCCGTGGGGGTAGGCTGCCGGTAACGCATTTCGAGCTTGGCCGTGACCCAAAACAGATCTTCACCTTTCGTCATCATCAACGCGCGCCCGGAAACCTCATCTAAGATGGCGGTAATGATACCGCCATGCGTGATGCCGGGATATCCCTGATACTGATCGGGGATGGTTATGGGAACGATAACTTGTTGTTGTTCGCGATCTTCGTAAAACTGTATATGCAATCCCACCGGATTTTCCCGCCCGCATACAAAACACATACGGGAAGTGGGCTGAAGATGCCAGTGAGCAGGAACGGTAGTATGAGACATTGATAACTCCTCCCTTGAAAATCGAAAATTGGCAAATTTAAAATTGACAAATTGTGAAAACCCTTGAAAACTTAGTTTCGTCTTAAATTTTCAT